>CAZVPA010000001.1:0-26595 GCA_964628995.1 uncultured Nitrososphaerota archaeon
GGTCAGTAGGGTGTTAATTTATTTTATCTCTAAGTTGTTGGGAAGAAAAACTATAATCTACTGGATTGGTACTGATGTCCTACTATTAAAATCGCATCTCGGTAGGATTCTAAGAAGAATCCTCCAGAGGGATTTTAATATTGTAGTAGCTCCTTGGCTGGCCCAAGAATTAGAGAGCATTGACTATAAAGTTGACTATGTATTACCAATAGTGCCATTTGATATATTGGAACTTACAAAAGAGTGTCTGGATTCAAGGGGCAAAAGGGTTGTTGTGTATATACCTTCGTTATCAAGATTTAAGTTCTATATGGGTCCCACTATTCTGAAGCTTGCCAGGATGTTGCCTGACGTAGAGTTTATAATCGTAGGAATAGGCGAACAGGAGCTCAAAAAAATATATCCGAGGTATCCAAAGAACATAAGACTACTTGGATATGTACCCCGAGAGGAGATGGTTGGGATCTATAGGAAAACTCCAGTTTTGATCAGGCTTACTGAACATGATGGTTTACCCAATATGATACTTGAAGCATTAGCAATGAGGATGTACGTGATCACAAATGTACCCATAATCGACAATGCCGTGTTTTTCCTCAAAAATATCGATCTACAGAAAATTGTGGGAATTATTAGGAAGATATTTTCATCAGGAACACTTGTTAACCATCGTGGTTTCGAACTTTTACGTCGAAAATACAATCCTAGGATCGCATATAGGAAATTCTATAGCCTGATGTCAAAAATTTTATGTGAGTGAAAATATGGTTGCTTACCATATTAAAGGATGGAACATCAGACATCAAATACCTAAGATAGAAGACATCCATGGAAGGACAACTGAGTGTAGTTTATCTACTATTAACTATTATTTTTGTATATTCCTAGGGGAGAGAATGGCAGAAAAACTGTTGTGGTTATGGTAGGCATGGGGTAGAATAGTAAATCATGGGTGCGGGTAGATGAGATACCTGTTGTATGGATTATTCATCCTGATTCCCCCCATATTCTTGTGCTTGGCATTTTTCAATATTGTGTCGCCATCGATAGTTGGCATATTTGTGTATGGTTATTCAAAAATTGTGTTGTTCCCCGATATTGTTGGATTTATAATATATCTCTATGGGGCAATTCTGACATTTTATTTGGTATATTCTATGTTGTGCGGTCTGGAGATCGATCAGAGGAAAATGGGCTTTATATTTGTTGTCCTCTTTGCCTTAGTTTATCTCTATAAGGTTGATTCCGATCACTTTATATTAACAGATAGCTATACACTGTTGGCCAATACCGTGGATTTAATGGACGGTAATGGCTTGCGTTATAATTTTTCATTGTCTTTTGCGTTGTTTATTCTACCATTTATGGCGCTATATTTAGATGAGTTCGCGGCTCAACTTGGTATTATTTTTTACCAGGGTCTTGCATTACTATTTTTGTATAAATTTCTGAGGCTTTATTTACCGAGAAACGCAAGCTATATTATAATACTACTCGTGATGATGAACCCGCTTTATGTTGCTGTCTCAAGGACAATTAGCTACGAACCCATATTATTTTTCCTATTCTCTCTCAATCTTTACATGTTGGGTAGAATTCTCGAAAAAATGGACAAGAACGAGAGGATCTCCATGATATATCTGTTTTTCGAGGGAGTGATTTTGGTTCTAATATCGCTAGTGAGGTTTCCATACATCATCATCGTTGTTATACCGTCATATGCTATTCTTATCCTTAGGATTATAGTGAGGATTTCTGAGAAATCGCCTGACGTAACGAGCTTTTATTACATAAAGCATTTGATGGCTCTACTACTGATGGGTTTAGTGAATTATCTGATTGTTGTTTCTCTGATCAATATGAATAATGTTGTCAATGTCGTCTCGGAGAATGTAGAATTTAGTATATCAAGGTTTCTCCTTTTAACATTCATGTCAACTAGTGTTCCCAATACCATACCATTTAGAACAGGTTTTTTAAACTATATTTTCGCCACTGGTGCGATATTGTTTTTTAATGTGATTGTGGAGCCAATAGTGCTACTACTGGTTTTTCTCGGTTTCATATATGTCGGCAAAAGAGATAGATGGATATCTGGATACCTTGCTCTAATCGCGCTAACTAATATCTCTGCCTTTAGTATCTATAGGGAGTTCCAGACCCGATACCTCTATTTGTGCACATTAGTGGGTATTATCTTCTTTGGAGTCGGTTTATATGTACTTGTGTCCCAATATAGAACCAAACGGAGGAATCTAAGTAGGAATTCTAGGACTTTAATAAGTTTACTAGTTAAGGTTCTTCTAGTTATTTTCATCATAATCAATGTAACAATCCTAAATGCTACTATTATGGTGTCAAATTGGGATCATCCAGCAGTAAAAATAGCCAATAGCTCCCAGATATCAAAAGAGGATATAGAAAGACTTTATGAGGTCATTGGGAGCTATAAGGGAGAAAAAATTATTTTTAGCTCAGCCATGGTTTCGGCATCATACTTCTACAATTATAAGTACGATATAGGTCTCACAATAATAGGGCTTGGTGCGATTTTGGATGTCTATGGAGTTAATAATGAAACCCTCAGATATATCTTATCGTTAATCAATGAATACGTTGAGGATGGATATATTGTGTTTTATATTGCTAGCTGGCCAGAGATCGACGGCTATCATCCAAGGGATTCAGACTATAGTTTTTCGTGGTTTTATAGTAATTTAAAGCGGTCCTGTAACTATACTCTACTATTACAGGGACCCTATACATATCGTACATCATGGAAGTATTATGCTCCTGCATATGAACTCTTGTTGATAACTGAGGTGAGTTTAAGTGATTAATCCTAGTGGCTTGCGGTGGTGAGTAATTTTGCTAGGCAAAAGTTTTCTGATTAGGGTTGTAGCGAGTTTTCATTGTTTTGCTGAACGTATAAAAAGAATATACACAACACTGCTAGAGATAATATCGATCTATATTGTTCTCTCTGCCATATTTTTCCTGAATAATATTTTCTGGAAAATATGGCTTCTAAATGTCATTCCTTTATTTCTTGCCACTTTGATAGCATATTTATATACCTTTAATATAAGGTACTTTGATATACTTGCATTTATTAATTTTCTTATATTCCTTGATTTATTTTGGGTGACTGCTTTTTTGTTTGTGCTCTTTGTTGTCAAACCATCGAACATAACTGCTGTATTTGGGGGAATAACATTTTTGGTATCCTTTATATCTATTGTTGTTTTTCTTCTTTGTGTAGATGCTTATCCAAGACTCAAAAAAATCGTTGATAAATCAACATTTATTGAAGTTTTTCCTTTGGTTATCATTCTCTTGATCTATTGGATCTTAAGATTTCTATATCTTCCGAGATATCCCACTCCCGATGAATATTATTATTTGATACTAGCTGATCAGATAATCCAGGGGATGAATCCAGCACCATTTTATGTGGTACTTGGTAATCTCGCACAGGTGCTTCAGGGTCGTTATTTATGGATATTGCATATAGCCCTAGGGAAAGTCATTGGTAATGTCTTTTTCGCTGTTGATTTAGCTATAACATTTGTGTACTCGGGGACGTTGTATGTATTGAAGAGGATGAACATTAATAACTCTTTGGCGACATGTCTTGCGGTAATATCTACGTTTTTGCCGAATATTCATTCATTAGCATTTCTGATTCTTCCAGATCTATTTCTACATGCGTTATTCTTTATCTGTATTATCCAATTTTCTGTGTTGACAGAAGTTATTATGGATAAATCTGATTTTAAGAAATCGGAGCATATAGCTTATCTTTTAGGTATTCCCAGCTATATAATACTCCTTATGATGATCAAACTTAATGAGGGTATTATAATTGTATTCCTACTTCTAGTAATTCTTAATATGCGTTTTGCTCGAAAAAAATCAAGAGCAATAAATATCCTCTATTGTGGACTTTTATCTTTCCTAATAGCCTACGAGGTATTTATAGATGTGCCTGTTACGATACTTAGATATATACTAAAAACCGAGCCACCTGCTCTCTTAGAAGATTTGAGGATAATTAAACCCGCTGGTTTTTTGGTATCATTCATTGTAAAAACCCCGTTTGCTAAAACTTTTTCAGAGATAACATTAAGTGATATCCTTGAGGAATTTCTTTGGGTACTCTCGATCAATAGGTTGTCTGTAATAGTTTTTTCATTCGCTTTGGGCTCGGTTTTTGTGTCATTCCGCGATTCGTCGATTATAGATACAATATTAACGAGGAATCTAAGGGACTCATTTATTTTCTATATGGGTATAGCCATTGTATATTTTGCCCTGCTAGAGTATCCCAGTCTAGGTTGGGATGAAGCTCGAAATTCCTTAATTCTAGATATACTCGCATTGGTTCTATCGGTTTTGTTTTTGAAATATATGCAAAGGTATTTGGCCACACAAGATTTTGGGAAGTCGGTAATGGGTCTTGTTATAGCTTTTTCAGCATTGTTGATAATCATCTATATTTCCAATATAAGTCCTGAAACGAGGTATGCTCTTATAATGCTCTCAATCTTTGGGATCAGAAAAGATATGTATTTAGTTATGAATCTTGGATTATCCATAATGTCTATCCTGCTTCTCCTAGTGGTGGTGGCTTACTTATTAAGTGGTGTACATGATAGAATCAGCATTCATACACATCTATGGAAAAAAATAGGAAAAATCATTGCTTTGATATTCATTATCTATCTATTTCTATATGTGATCTATGTCGCATATATCTACCGGGCCGAAAATGTTATAGTACTAGATGATTATGACTTGGATGATATAAGCAATTTTATTGAGAAGTCGCCAGTAGAGTTTGTGGTAACGAATGTCTATGCGGCACTTAAGAATAATCATAGTAAGATAGTGATCTCGTATCCTCTTACATACAAAGAATTATTATCGATCCTCGAGATGAAGATATCTATACTGGTTGTACATGACAATAGACCAATACCAACATGGATAAATTATGTCTATGGCTCTGTAGATCTTATAAATGAATCACTAATTGAGCTTATTTCTAATAGGAGAAATGTGATAACATATAGAGTCACCCCCAATACAACGGCTTACCTAATTACCGGATTACCGCTGAAAAAAAGCTCAAAAGTCGAATTAATCGAAAAGGCATTTGTCTATGTTGAACAGTTCCTTGCGAGGTTACGTATAGCTTTGTTTGCTAAAGTTGCGACTAAGGTTAAGATCATAGTTAGTAGTGCATGTTGTTCTAGATTTTTTGTCTTCAATTGTACATATGGAGAAAATATATTCACCATTGATTTTCCTAGAATAATCTACGTTGGGACGCGAGCTAGGTTTTACGGCCCATATTTTCAGAGGCAATCAATAATTGCCATATTTGATGGTGATGACAATATAGTTTTCTCGGCGACTATAAATATGAATACTGGTTCCAGTGGCAATATAATTAAGATATATCTGTTGTTGATAATATTTATTCTGACCCTAATCTTTTATCTGGTTTCCCACTTTATACTCCAACAGTTTCGAACGGACGAGCAATAATCATTGGTGAATGTTTGCTTGAAAATTGTGAAAACTAAGGATCTTGGCCAAAAGGTAAGGATAGGTTATTCGATAATTATTAACAACATAACTAAACTGGTTTCGATGTTTTTCAACTTTGTTTTCGTCCTAATTTTGACACATAATCTGACAGCTCTCGAGCTAAGCTCTTGGGTTTTACTCTCAAGAATATTTGAGTTCCTTGTGATATTTACATCAATATATACTTTATGGTCAACACGTGCAGTAAGTAGAGGCTGGAATGTTTCAAACTTAGTTTTAAGGATGGCATTAGAAACCGGAGGAATAGTCTCTGTTTTTGGGTTTGTGTTTCTTCTCGTTTTCAATAGCATTGTACAAGTTCAGATTATGATTATTCTTGCTGTAGTTCTGTTTGTGTTTGAGAGATATATATCTATAGCATTATTATCAATAGTAGCTGGTTATAAGCCCGAGTATATTGGAGTTTCCCAACTAATAATGGCTACATCGAAGGTACCGTTTGGATATTTGTTCATTATTCAAATGCGGTTGGGTCTATTTGGTGCTTTTCTATCACTTATAATTGCGGAACTCTCTGCGTTATCTTTTCTATTCCTTGTCAACAAAAAAATGCTCGTTGGCTCTTTCTATGATAGAGACATCATACGGCGTTGGTTGAAGTATTCTTGGTATCCCCTAATCCTTACCACTATATCATCGATGATATATTTTGATGTGATTGTTGTTAGGGTTGTAAGCGGTAGTAATATATTGATAGCCTATTATGCGGGGATTTTCTTTATCATAAATTTCGTAAGATCCCTAAACATTTCAAGATCTGTAATCTATTCAAAAATACTAGCCGAGCGGAAGCTGGATCATGTGGATGATACTATATGGTGGGTATCACTATTTTTAGTACCAATGATTACCATAATTATTTCCCTGAGTAGGCAAGTTTTGTATATATTTGGTGAACAATTTGTATTACTAGACGATCTTTTACCAATATTTCTAGTAGGTGCGGGAATAAACGTTATTTATATTTTAGCAAGGGATGCATATCTTGCATGGGAGCGTGCTGATTACGATATATATGCGCCCATAAGGATAACAAAGACAGTGTTCAAGGACATATTGTTCCTAGACGCATTTCAGATTTTTTCCTATCTGGTAAGCTTGGTTTTCATATGTCTGATTAGTAATGACCTCTCAAGCTTGCTATTTTGGTGGGGGGTCCTCTTTGGGGTTGTCAACACTGTGAGCATAATAATACTCAATATTGAAGCATCAAGACGTTTTAAAATTAGGATTACTCGTTTGTCGACGATAATGCTAATAACAAGATTTCTCTTGGCAGGAATTCTTGTATTTCTTGTAAGGAAAGCCTTTATTAGTGTTCCTTTGCATGAATCTCTCCTTTTGATGATTCTTTCCTTGTCTGTTGTTGGAGCTAAATTGATATTTGTCTATTATGGTACTCTCTTTTTGTTGGATGGGAAATTTAGATCTATATTGCTCAAAATGTTGAGGAAATTTAAAGAGTTTTTGGTATAAACTTTTGAGTTGAGGAGGAGAAATGTCAGTACTTGTTACTGGTGGGGCTGGATTCATAGGCTTTCATACTGTGAGGCACCTAGTTGAGGATGGGTATCATGTAGTTGTTATAGATAAAGTTCCGAGCAAGATTTTTTCTTCATTGGATAAGCATGATGGGAAAATAGACATTATTCGTTGTGATATAATTAAAAACCTTAGATATCTGAGAGAGATCGTTCGAGAAGCTAACTATATCATTCATCTTGCGGCAATAGTTAACGTGGTAGAGGTTGAAGAAAAACCGATCTATGCTTTTAAAAATAATGTCCTAGGGGTTCATGTAATTGCTAACTTGGCGAACAAGTACGAGGTAAATAAGATTATTTTTGCAAGTTCAGCAGCAGTTTATGGAGAGCCATGTTATATTCCTATAGATGAGAATCACCCTGTCAATCCCAAAAATCTGTATGGTCTTACAAAGGTCTTAGGAGAGTTAATCCTAAGATGGTATAGTGATAATTATGGCCTGAAGTACACAATTCTGCGGTACTTTAATGTCTATGGGCCCCGTATGAAGCTGTCAGGATATGCTAATGTTATAGCGATATTTATTTCTAATGCTTTGAGAAATCTAAACTTGACGATATATGGTGATGGTAATCAGACTAGGGATTTTATCTTTGTGGATGATGTTGCGGTAGCTAATGTTTTGGCTTTAAAATCGAAAAGAGAGGGAATATACAATGTTGGTACGGGTAAGGAAACAAGGATAATAGATCTAGCTAGGGCAATACTAAAACTTACTGAATCAAGAAGCAAAATTGTTTTTAAAGAGCCCCGACCAGTTGATGTAAGGAGAAGCGTAGCCAATATATCGCGAATTAAGAAAGACTTGGGATGGCAACCTAAATATAGTCTAGAAGAGGGATTGAAAGAGACTATACTATGGTTTCGGAAAGTTCTAGTCACCAATCAAAGATATTAAGATAAATTTATGAGTTTTTGTCGTACATACATAAGCAACAATTATCGCTAGGAGGGGGATAATTAAATTGTACTCTAATATATTCTTAATGGTGACCTCTGATGAAATGCATAATTACTGGTGCGAGTTCTCAGCCTGGGTTCAAATTGCTTGTTGAGGCTCTTGCCGAGGATATTGATGTTGTTGGCATACACCTAAATCATGAGATACCCTACGAGGATCCTCGTCTAAAGAAGAAGAGAATAGATATAACAAACTTCAGGGATATGGCGAAGCTCATACTTGATGTTAAGCCTGATGTTATATTTCATATCGCCGCCTATGGGGACGTTGATGGTTGTGAGGTAAACAGGGAATATGCTTGGAAAGTAAATTACCTAGCAACAAAGAACATTGCCGAGGTCGCCAGAAAAATAGGTGCATTTCTAGTATACTTATCTACAGACTACGTATTTGATGGCTTGAGGGGTAAATACAGGGAGAGCGATCCAGCATATCCGGTGAACTTTTATGGTCTCACAAAGTTGCTAGGGGAAGTAGCAGTATTATCCTCAGGAGAAAATGTTGCTGTTGTTAGGGCAAGTGCGATATATGGTTTAGGCCCGGGGAGAAAGAATTTTGCCAAGTTCCTGATAGAGAAACTCTCTAGGGGCGAAGAAATAAGGGCCTTCACGGATCAGTATCTATCACCATCGAATAGTGTTCTCCTCGCAAAGGCGATGCTAAAAATCGCGAAAGAAAAACTAACAGGCGTCTTCCATGTTGTTGGGGAACGCATGAGTAGATATGAGTTTGCCATAAATGTCGCGGAAAAGTTGGGGTTTGATAAAAGCCTCATAAGAGAGGGGAGTATGCGGGACATTGCTTGGAAGGCTAGGAGACCTGTCGATTCGAGCCTAGACTTTGAATATACAAAATCAATACTTAGGATGGATTTCCACTCTACGGATCTTGCTCTAGCTATCCTAAAAAAAGAGTACGAAGAAATCTATGGAAGATAGTTAGGAGTCTCCCATAGATCCCCCCGGGCAGTGATAATGTTGGCTTATAAAATGAATACTCTTTCTTTCTTGGGGTCTTGAAATATGAAGGGTCTCGTTTTGGTAGCGGGTAAGGGAACAAGGCTCCGCCCGATAACTCATACACTACCAAAACATATGATCCCTCTAGCTGGAAAACCCATGATGCAATACTCGATAGAGCATATTATTGATGCTGGTATTAAGGATATTGGGATTGTGGTGGGCTACCTCAAGGATAAGATAATCGAGTTCTTTGGAGACGGCACTAGGTTTGGTGTCCATTTCGAATATATCGTACAGGAGCCCCAGCTAGGTATAGCTCACGCTATCGGGGTTTCAAGAGAATATATTGGTGATGAGCCTTTCGTGGTGTATTTGGGTGATAACATACTGAAGGAGGGAATAAAACGGTTTAAGGATGAATTTGAATCAAGCGACTATGATGCGTTGATACTTCTAGCATTCACGAAGGATCCGACAAGATTCGGCGTTGCAGAGATAAAAGATGGTAGGGTTGTCCGGCTTGTGGAAAAACCTAAGGTTCCTCCAAGTAACTATGCGCTTGTTGGGGTCTATTTCTTCAGGGAGATCATATTTGAAGCCATAAAACATTTAAAACCGTCGTGGAGGGGAGAGCTTGAAATAACTGATGCCATCCAGTGGCTCATAGATAAGGGATACAATGTAAAGCACGAGATAATAAGGGGATGGTGGAAGGATACTGGAAAGCCGAACGATCTACTGGAAGCACTCTACCTAATACTTGACACATTGGAGGAAAACATAAGGGGGAAAATCAATGGCGGAGTAGAGATTCTTGGTAGAGTTCACATAGGGGAAGGTACCGAAGTTTTCGAGAACACAGTAATTAGGGGGCCAGTATATATTGGAAAGGACTGTAGGATAGGGCCAAATACGTTCATTGGGCCATATACAGCAATAGAAAATAATGTGGAAATCAGGGGAGGAGAAATATTTGGGTCGCTCATTATGGACCACGCGAAAATAGAACTCACGGATGACGTAAGGATAATAGATAGCATCATTGGGACGAATGTTGTTGTTAGAAGAAAAGTATCCAAAAAAAGAGGTCTAAAACTTGTTCTCGGGGAGACAAGCATAATAGAGCTTTAGTACCAATTGGTGATAATAATGTCTTATCTTGAGCTCGTTATTCTTATAAATAGCACATCTTTAACTTTAAGATAGAAACAGCAACAAGATTGGTGGTTTCAGTGCAGGTATTAGTAACAGGCGGGGCTGGATACATTGGTTCGACACTTCTCAGATTCCTCCTTGAGAGAGGATATGATGTTATTTGTCTTGACCGTCTTTTCTTTGGGAAAAAATCTATAGTCGAGCTTCTCGATAACCCCCGATTTAAATTGATAAAGGATGATATTAGGTGGTTCGATCCTAAAGTACTTCGTGGTGTCGATGTTGTTGTTGATCTAGCTGCACTCTCAAATGATCCCGCGGGGGAGCTCGACCCAGCCAAGACATATGACATAAATTATCTTGGTAGGATTCGTGTTGCCAGATTAAGTAAGGAATATGGCGTTAGAAGATATATATTCGCATCTACATGTAGTGTATATGGCTTCCAAGACGAGATAGTGAATGAGAACTCCAAATTGAACCCATTGACCACCTATGCTAAATCTGCTGCATTAGCTGAGAAGGATCTATTGCCACTGGCCGACAGGAGCTTTACAGTCACGATCCTTAGATTCGCTACGGTATATGGCTTATCCTACAGAATGCGTTTTGATCTTGTCGTGAATGCCATGGTTCTCTCGTTATATAAGAGAGGCAAAATTATGGTTAGTGGTGATGGAAAGCAAAAGAGGCCTCTAGTCCATGTTAAGGATGTCTGTAGGGCAATTATTAGGATCATAGAATCCGACCCCGATATAGTTAACGGTGAGATATTCAACGTGGGGAGTAATGACCAGAATTTCCAGATAATTGATCTGGCACATAAGATTGGGAAAGCTATAGGTAAGCCGTACAAAATAGAGTTTTATGGCGACCCAGATAGGAGATCATATCATGTCGACTTTTCAAAGATAAGGAATATTTTAAACTTCAGGACAGAACACACGGTTGAGGAGGCGGCTAGAGAGATCTATGATGCCCTTGAAAGAGACCTGATTAGGGATGACCCAACAACAATCACGGTTAAGTGGTACAAACATTTACTTGAGATCCACAAGCTAGTTAAAGAAATCGAGAAAAATGGTAGGATCCTGTGATAATAACATAGGTTTATCTCTTATACGGATACTCAAAGTTTGTCTCTGCCTCCCTTAACGACGGGCACTTCTTATCTTTTTCACTTAAGATAACATTATCCATAAGGGGCCAATCTATCCCTATTTCTGGGTCCTTCCAACATATGCATCTTTCGTGTTCTGGAGAATACTCTTTTGTAACCAAGTATAGCACTACTGTGTCATCCTCCAATGCCTGAAAGCCATGGGCAAATCCGGGGGGTATCCATAGCAGATAATGGTTGTCCTCACTAAGTTCAGCCGCAACATATTTTCCAAACCAAGGGGATCCTTTACGTATGTCTACAGCAACATCAAATATCCTGCCACGGATAACTGTGACTAGTTTTCCTTGCTCCATTGGTCTAAGCTGGTAATGTAGGCCCCTAACAACTCCTTTTCGGGACTTACTAATGTTGGCCTGTACGAAGTCATATGGTATTAGGTTTGCTAGAAAGTCTGTCCTTTTATATATCTCCTTGAAAAAACCTCTATGGTCGGGAAACACGACTGGCTCTATTAGGACAACGTCAGGTATTTCGAGTCTCTGGAAATACTTAAATGGCATACGGCTCACCTAGAAAACCATAAAATCTCCTATATAAAGACTAGAAGATGTTGTGATTTGTTAGTCTTAATAGTGATGATCGTGCTGGATCGAAGAATGTATTTCTACTAACGGAGTAGCTATGTTATGAGTTCTTCAACGAATTCCTCCTTTTTTATTTTGGGGTGTCCATAGATCTCCTCTGCGTACCTTACAGCTGAATCCACTATAGATAGGAACGCTTTCCCATTTGGTATGTCTTCTATTGCCTTAACGGCCTCATTAGTCAGTCTTAGGACTAGGAATGATGTTTCCCTAAGTAGATGGGAAGCACATATACGTTTTCCAGTTATGAAGCCCAGTTTTGTGTCTATTAACCGTTTGGTTGTTTTGAGTATATCGTCTATATAGTCCGTAAGTACTCGGACTACCCGAGATAGTGTTTTTTTTCCCTTCTTCGGCATCATCCCTACGGCTGTCAATGCGCTCTCGAGAAGCCATGCTGATGGCGATCCCAATAGGAAAATTAGTGTGGCTGATGCCAATGGTTTTTGCATTGCTGATAATAGAAAATCTAGCATTTTCTTCTCATCCAATAGCATTATCGATGCAAGTAGCATCTTTGTCTCCAGAAAAACACCAAGGATCTCGTTGACGATGTCGTTTAATGTATGATTTATGGACACACTCGACAAGACATCAGAGAGATTGATCGGTAGAGGTACGAATGCAGGTAGGAGGGCTTGGGCTTCTGGCATGAGCCTCAGAACGATTCTTTCGTCAAACTTCATACTTCCTAAGGCTTCATCCAGTATTTTTCGTCCAGTCCCCTCAAGTATTGATACTGCCTTATCAATATTGTTGTTTAAAGCATTAAGTATAGATTCCGATATCTGGCTAGTAATGAGCCATACGAGATCCTTATACCTCGCGTCATACGTAGACATAATATTTCGAAGTATACGAATAATGGTGGTTATGTTGTTTATATGGTCTTCATGCTCACTAATAATGGCTCCTCTAATATAATTGCTTAGAGCATACGTCATATTGTCAACAATAAATTTTGCTGACTCAAAACTTCCAACATATTTCTGCTCCGTCATTTCCATAATTTTATTGAATATTTCCCTCTGAGTAAGTATCTTATCAAGATCCCTTATAAGCCGGTTACGTGACTCATTGGAAGCGAGACTAAGCGCAGAATAGAGGGCCGACGCATAAGCCCCAATTGAGAACTCAAACTCATGCCTTAGGCCGAGTCTCTCAAAAATATCGAGCAGTAATGGGTCATCCATCGCATTTAATAGTATGGTGAAGGCCTTTTCCTCAAATTCTCCCCTATGTATCCCCTCCTTCTGGGAAGGAGATAAACCATTCCACAGAGCATACATCGTCAGGAGGTAGAAGTATGTATTGATCCATTGTCTCGATATAGCCCTAGCGAATTTTATCTCATTAAGAGAGAGTAATGTTTCTATTATCCTAACCGTTCTTGTTATCCAACTTTCGATATCATCACTCCGTGCAAGGAACCCACGTTTTTTCCTTCGGATAATCGGCCTAAAACACATTACGGCGAGATGTGGTAGACGAATTGTTGGTTTTTCTGGTAGTGAAGTATAATTTCCAGATACAAGACTCTTTGGCTCAACAGTGAGGCTCTCGATTATCCTAGCAATATCATATACCGTTGTTAGACGGGGGAATGTCAATAGTTTTATTGATGACCAGTAAACGTCGGTATCAGACATGAATCCCACCAAGGATACCCCATATTACATGGATGGGACATACAATCCTTATGCTTAAATTAAACTGTTTTTTCTTATATTATTTTGGTTCATCATACTTGGTGCATAGTTTTGCGGTATGGAATGCTTATCATACTAGCATTGCTCCTAATGACACCGGTATACACTATACAGACACAATACTTGATGGTTCCTGAGCAAAGGAATAGGCTACATATAAGGAATACTCAAGATAGTGCTGTCAAGACCAAGAATAGGCAACCCTATGTTTCGATATCCCTCTCGGTACAGTTCCAAGACATGCTCATTGTGCCACCAAACACAAACATTAGCTCCTCTGGGGATATAGAGATCAAAAACAATGGTAACGTTACGGTAAACATATCAATCGGCTATATAATCGATCCTATACCCCCTCCAGGCATAATATCCGTAAATATCTCCCCCAATAGGGGAGTACTGCCACCAAGCGAGAGGATGTCTGCAAAGTTTGTGGTATATGTCAGTTCTAATGCGACACCAGGCACAAAATATGAGGTACGTATACACCTAACTGGAAAAATATCCAGAGGTGGGGGGAACCCAGTTGATATAAGTCAGGAATCCCCTCCAATCACGATTCTTGTGGGTAGGCATGGTTACAGATTAAGACTTATACTTAAGGAGCCGGATGGCTCCAGTGCCTATGGTAACGTCAGGATATATTACCTATATGGGGACACATACAGGCTAGCATATCGTAGATCAATTATGGGTGAATACGTGTTCCGTGTTATTGACGGCAAGTATCGTATTGATGTATATCTATCGGGATACAAGTTGGTGTCGAAGGAGATAGAGGTAAACTCGGACACTACCATCGAAATAAGGTTTACTACAACGCTGATCCCCGAGGATTCAATAGTAGTAATATCAAAGCCGACATATAGTACTGATCCCCTAATATTCAGAGCAAAGGTGGAGAGTCTGAATCCACTGATATACCGGAAGGAGATAGCAGTACTGGCGCGAGTACTACGACGTGGGAGTGTTGTGGTCGATAATGTGGTGATAGCGAACCTCACAATAAGGAGTAAAGTTGAGAAGGCAATACTTGGATTCATACCAGCCCCAGAGAACGGTTGGGAGAATGGGACATATGAACTACAGCTCCTCATAAGGTATACTGGAGGGAACATAACATATGGCCCGATCAAGAGGGTGCAAATAACGGTAATCCCGATAAGTATAATAAAGAAGACGCCAGAGATACCATTTCATATACTTCTCTTGGTTGTGGGAATAAGCATACTGTTTGGCTTCATAGGCGCAAAATTCGGCATAAAGAGAATCGGTAGGGAATACCTGCCGAAGGCTGTGGGCCTGATCCATGGAGGAAAAATACTTACATATAGCACATGGGACGACTCGTTCATCAGGCCTGAGGTTGTGAGTGGGGAATGGCAAAAAATAATCTATGGCTTCAACCTACTATACAAGAGGTACTGGAGAAGGGCGGAGAAGATATACCCTCTCGCAATAACATTGAACGCCGAGAAATGGATATTCTACCCAATAACTAGAGATACAGCATACTTCATATGTGTCCACTCAGCATTCAATGAATATGGAATAAGGGAGATGCTCGCAAGACTAAAGGTATACTTCACAAACAAAATAAGTAGGTATGGGATAAGGAGGATACTCTCAGAGCCAGCAGAAACACTGGATGACCTCGGAGACAAAATAAAGGAGCTATTTGGTTAGACATAACCTATATGAAGTAAACAGGATGGACAGTATTAATGGAAAGAAACGTTTCACTTCACATTGTTCCTCGGGAGAACAACCAAAATATTTATAATCAAAATTTTTCTTATAGGAGAATAGAAAAAATGGTGAGGTATGTGAAGAAGATAATACCAATAATAATGGTCGTCCTGTTTGTTGGGATGGCACTCTTAGTATTCAACAATACACAGCAGCAACAAAAACATGACCTAAATGGCCATGTAAGGGTAAAGCATCCACCAAATATAACAGCAATAGAACTCTTTGATGATGAGGATGGTGGAACAACAACGCCAACAACAGAGCTAACCCCCTTCGATGAGATGACAATACGTGTTGCAGTAGATCTTGTGGATCCGGCGGAGATATACAGCGTCGATGTATATATATACCATAGTCTAGTAGGGTTAAGTGCTCCAGATAATGCGTCTCATCATGCAACAATACACTGGGATAAGGACACAGGGACATGGACTATATCGGCTGGTGCCTCTGTGACGTGGGCTGTAGATGGAGTTAACTCAAGTGTGCCTCTAGGTCTTCAGGGCCCTGGAACGATATACATATTTGTTGTGTTTACACCAGGAAAGATAACGAGGTATTCTAATGTTGGAAACTGGGTAATAGGAGTAAATGTGACAGACGCCGACAATCCTAACCTCATATATGACTACGACGAACTAACGGGTCTTGACTGTAGGTTCTATTTAGAGACGAGCGTTGATGCATCAGCATTTGACTTTGGTACGGTGGCGCAAGGATGTACAAACGTATCATTCAATTATACTGGTGGTATAAACATATCAGTTATCGTGAATTACTGGTGGTACCTAAAGCTTAATGCTACTGGTTGGTATAACGACTCTCGGATGTACCCAGAAAACCTAACGGTCAACTTTACAGAGTTTAACTCATTGCTGGCTGATGATGATGATAGTGCTACGGAAGCCGCAGAAACGGGACTTAGTCCATTTTGGGTAAGGCCTACGTATCCAAGTGGTATTCCGTGGGATCACTTGTCTCCACCAGATAATGATAATACAGGTACTGTGATTCACCTGTACTTGTTTGTTTCTCTACCATCAGATATCCCCTTTGGAGACTACTACACACTATTATCGATCGTTATTGCACAGTCTACCCCGTAGGTGTGTTTTCTTCTATATTTTTTGTTTTTTGGTATGAACCATAAGATTGCTACTTCTAAAACCTATTTCTTTAATTCACGCCGATATTGTGGTTCTCCTTGTTTTTTGTTGTTATGAAAATATGGATGATGTTTTATATTTTAGAAATTATTTTTTTGTGTGTATGTGAACCATATACCAATGTCGGCTTGTGGATGTTGATAGAGATGTTGTTTAAGGGTAGGGGGGTTGAGAAGAAGATTCTGGAGCGGGCGAAGCAGCTTAGGGATATGATTGAGCTTAGTGGGCCACAGAAGCTTGATATGCGTGTTGTTAGGGAGGCAATAAGGGAGATAGCTAATGATGTTGTGAAGCTTTCTGAGATAGAGAGGGATAGACTTGCTAGGCAGATCGATGGTTTGTTTGAGGAGAAAATAGCTATTCTGCGTGGCTGGCGGGAGTCTCGTGTCAGGAAGATACGTAGTATGCTTAAGGAGCTTCGCCTAATGAAGAGGGTGCCTAGAAGTAAGTTTGTCCGTGTCAAGATGCTTGATAATCAGATAAAACTGGATGATGCGTTGCTTAATGCCTTGGAGAATATCAGGGATATTCTTGTCGATACTGTACAGAGGGGGGTGGATCCAGAGACCGCTTGGAGTAAGGTGTATAGGGTTACTGAGGTGATAACTGGCTATATTGAGGGGCTTACTGAGAGAGCTGAGGCATACACAGAGCTTACGGAGGAGGAGGTATCGGAGGCCGAGCTAGAAGAACTTTCGACGGAGTACGGGTTGAGGGAGCCTGAGGAGGTCCCAAATAAGGAGATCAGGAAGATGCTGGAGAAGTATGGCTTAGAGGAGTAGGATGTCTCGGGAGAAGGCATATTCATATATGATGGATGTACTAAAGAAGATCATCAGGAAAGTTGAGGATGTTTGTGTTGATTGGTGGTGGTTCGAGTTGGGGAAGATCCCTGTGGTACAGGTTAGGAGGCTTGATGTTGGTGGTAGTACGTCCTTTGAATATACCCCAAAGCTTCCAGTCGTTGAGGCATTGAAGGTAATACACAGGAATTTTGAGGTAATAGGGACATTGCCTAAAGAGAAAAGAGCTGACTATGCCCTTAAGTCTGCTCATGACCTATACCTAGTTTTATTGGCGGTGATATATATAATGGAGGCTCATGATCTGGCGGAAAAATTGAATGAGTTTAAGGAGAAGATATCGGGTCTCGCACCAGAGGTTGTTGATACGGTCCTTGGTGAGATAAGGAGGTTTGTGGGAGAACTCAGAGAAGTACTGGCTAGGAATGTTTTTTCATGGCCAAATGTCAAGGCCAAATTTGAGGAGGAGCTAAATGCTCTCATAGAGAAACTAAAGGAGTTATCGGGAATGGGATTGGTCAAAATCGAGGAAAAGGAGGCTGGTGAGGGGGTGCCAGCATGATATTTGGCAAGAAGAAATCTATGGAGGAAAGGCTCCAAGAGCTTATAGATAGGCTTAAGGATGCGCGGATAGAGGTAAAGATGTTTAAGAAGCGGGTTGAAAACCAAATAAAGAAATACCTCAAGCGTGGAAAGACACCGCCTGGGGCCCTTCTCGCAGCATGGAAGATGAGTGATATCCTGATGACAACGATAGATACCTCAGTCATTTCCCTCGAAAGCGCACAGATGATGCAACATGTGGGAAATGCCATAAGGGAGGCGACGGGTGCAGTGAATCTCGATAAGCTCGCAGATATGTTCAAAGAACTCAATGAAAATCTAACAAACATCGGTATGTCGCTTAGGCAAATGGTGATGTTGCAGAATCAGCTGGTAAACATGACGCAGTCAATATCGACAAATATCTCCTCGATGATGAGTGAGATTTCTGGCAGTACAGAGCAGCTTCTTCCAGAAGTCCTAGAAAGCATCGGTGCTGAGTTCTTAGAACAACTAAAAGTGAGTGATCCAGAACTCTATAATAGCATCCCAGAGGAGATAAAGAGGAAGTATATGCAGTCTTCGGGGGAGTGATTGATGGGCCTGTATGATGAGGCCATAAAATTTAAGAGGCTGGCTGAGAGGGCTGTAAAAAGAGGGGATTTTGAGACAGCAAAAAGATATATCAGGATAGCGATAGACAGGCTGGAGAGACTTGAACAAATGAGTGATGATCCCTCACTAAAGGAGATGTGGAGAAGGGGAATAAACAACCTAAAGATGTTGTTGGAGAGCATAGAAAGTGGAGCCATAGCGAGAGCAAAACATGAGTTCTCAGTTGAGCGACACCCTGGATACAGAGTGAGGGAAAAGAAGCAACCAGAGAAAAAGGAAGCCAGAAGAGAGTTTCCAGAAGAATGTCAGGCAGACTTCCTATATACCAGTATCCCAGACGTGACATTTGATGATGTAGCCGGATTAGATATCGTGAAGAAAGAGCTTAGAGAGAGCATAGAATGGCAATTAAAATATCCAGACTTGTTAAAGAAGATGGGCCTTAGAACAGTCAAGGGAATACTCCTATATGGGCCTCCTGGAACAGGAAAAACATTTATTGTGAAGGCAGCCGCAGGACAATTCAAGATACCACTAATTATTGTTGATCCCGCAACACTGCTTTCCAAGTGGCTTGGAGAATCAGAAAAAATGGTGGCAAGGATTTTTTCATGTGCGAGGAAGATAGCCCCATGTATCATCTTTATTGATGAGACAGATAAGGTTTTTCCACTCAAAACGGCAGGATCAGACGCACCCAAGCGGATAGAGGCACAGTTATTACAGGAGCTTGACGGCATAAGGTCTAGCGAGGGATTCATAGTCATATTCGCGAGTAATGAGCCTTGGAATATGAATCCAGCATTAATAAGGGCTGGGAGAATAGATAAGGCAATACACATCGGCCCACCAGATGAGGAGATGATAAGAAAACTCTTTGAATTATATCTAAGAGGGGTAGAATTGGCCGATGATGTGGATCTCAATAAACTTGTTGAACTAACGAAGGGGGATAAGAATAAGGGTTATTATAGTGCGGCAGCAATAGCATTGATATGCAACGAGGCAAAAAAGAATGTCCTAAGGGACTATGAGAAAACCCATAAGCTTAGGCCTCTAACGATGAGGGATTTAGAAGAAGCAATAAGAAAGACTAGGAGGGACATCCCAGCACCCCTAGCGGAGGAATACAAAAACTGGGAGAAAAAATATTTTATGGCGAAGTAAAATGAAGGACCCATGTGCGATGTTTGTGAAACAGGCAAAGAAAAACTTGGGGCTACTGAGAAAGAGCTACTGGACAGCTGGGCTATATTATCTACAGGCTGCAGAGTGCTACAAGAATGCTGGGGAGAAGGATAAGGCGTATAAATATTCTAGGGAGGCAATAAAATGCCTAGAAAAGTATTGGTCTGGGACAAACGACATGGTACTTCCAGACCTAGAGAAAGCCCTAGCTATGGCATATTTCTTGGCACCAAAGAGGGCACGAGGAAAGCTCAGGGAAAAAGCATTCAACATATATGTTTACCATGCTAGGAAGCTTGAGAACTCTGGGAATTATCTTGGTGCAGCCGAGAAGTACCATGCCGCAATACAATTCGCATCGTCTGGGGCTGTTGCGCGTGAAACGATATTGAGGGCTATATCAATACTAGAAAAGGCACTAGAGAAGGAACATATAGTGAAAAATAGGACATTGGCAGAGAAAATAGAGAAGAAAATAGAGGAGCTCAAGAAGCTTGTTCCTCCAGAACCGACAGAAGTTGAGCATGTAGAGGTTGAGGCGAAATACAGGTATATACTAGAGTTGGATATCTACCCAGAGGCCATGAAGGGAGTATATAGGTCGTTCTCGGAGGAGTTCCCGATGCCTATAAAGGATCTAAGAAAAGTAAAGCGGAGGGGTGTGGAGATTCTGAGTTTTAGTGTGCCAGGATACCCAGTATATGTCGAGATTGGTTATAGTGGCTCCTCCTGTAAGGTGGAGATAAACTCAGCAAGTTTTCTCTTTGCGCTAGAAATAGCGGGGAATATAAAGTATTTCCTAGATATCAATGGGGCCATTAAGGAGATAAAAAGTGAGGAGGTTACTGGAAAGCCTGATAGGGGAGATATCGCCAAGTTCCTAAAGGACTTGCTGAAGAATGCCAAGGCTAAGGAGAGTGCCAGAAGGATCGCCCATCTTTTGGATTCACTAAGGGTTGTATTCTCCAAGGATAAGAGGCTTAGGAAATATGTGGAGGATCTAGGTAGCCTCTCTAAGGAACTATTGGATCTATATGTTGGGGAGCAAGGTCTCGCATCTGTAGATTCGAAACGTATAATAGCATTATTGGAGGGCATAATGGCTGATCTTTCTAGGAGGTGACCAGTTTATGAGTAGTATCTCTAGTTTTGTATATGAATTATCATTAGGAATAGTGATATTTAGTATTGTCACATGTCTGGTTCGTCTAAGTCTACTTGACTGGTATGAGAGGGAGGAAAAGGCCGGGGATACACTAAAGATATCGATGATAGTTGGGGTACTGGTGGCAGCCCTATTCGCAGCTCTTATGTCCTCGGTCTCAGATCTTGTGATGGTTAGGATATATCAGAATCTTACCCTCGCATCTTTTATTCTTTCACTCATAATACTCTACCCATTCATATCTTGGATGAGGAAAAAGATATACTCCCACTTCTATGTAGCGGTATATCTAGCATATGATATTGTGCTATGGTACATCTTTCCATTATTCTTCTACTACATAATGGGGCTAAATATTGTCCAGACAATGATGGCTAACTATGTGACGGGAGCGGTATTAAGCACTCTACTGGCGACGGCAATTATGAAGGAGATGAGAGCCAAAGAAGTAATCCTTGGTGGTCTTTCAGCAGTAACGACAGCTATTGCTATTGCGGACTTTAGTGCTAGAATCTTCAGTATGATAACAATAGGGCCAACACCCATAAGTGTTATCCACATATTTTTAGTCGTCGCCTTTATTGTTCAATACATATACTATAAGAGGGTGGTGGAATGATGAGTATGGATCCTAGTACTATAAGGAAGATAATGCTCTCGGTGTATCCACTTAGATGTTGCCCATATTGTGGTGCAAGGCTTGTTGGTACAAAAAATGGGCGCTGTGAGGCATGTGGTTCTGAGATCTCCGAACAGCTTATGAGGGATCTTGTCAGGGTATATATCGAGAGGCAAATATACGGGGGGAGGGTAGACACCGGTATTGTGAAGGAGACAATACATGCTGTTGATCTTGGGGAAGTGAGCCAGAGGGTCTATGAGATCATCGGCCATATCGAGAGGAAATTGTTCGCGAGATATAGGGATGATATACGGGTAGCGAGGGAAAAGAAGGATGCCGAGAAGCTGAGAGAGATATATAATGAGATAAGAAGACTGAAGGATGAGATCTTTAAAAAACTTCAGGAACTCCAATATTTACAGGTAACGGCGGTCATGTCTAAGAGGCTAGAGGATCTGGATAAGGCATATAGAGCCCTAGAGAAATTCAGACAGGAACTAGCACAATATATAGATCCAGAAGTACTTGGCATGTATGTTATTCCCGAGTTCCCACTCATAGTTGCGGAGAGGCTATACGAAGCCATGGAATACGAGAAAGCCACTAGGTGGTATGGCCTCGCATTAACAGCTAGGCTTTTCCCGGGGAGCCAACCAAAGAGGGATCTCCCCTCATATGTGGCTGCTGGGTATATCCCACTAGGGGCAATATTTCTTGACGCTTTCGATATGGACTATGATGGTATAGATGAGGTAATATTTGTTCCGAGTAGAGAGATTGGAGGCCTGACGATACCATGCTCTATAATTAATGAGAGCGGTGTTGTATGGAGTGGCTACGAAAAATATGATATTGTTCTCCCCAAATATGGTAGGTTTGGAGGGTTCCAAATGTTGCTGTTTGCATGGGAGTCGGCAAAAATGCTTGACGCTAAAATACTTGATTCCGACGGGAGGGAAGTCAGGGTGGAACTGGATGGAGACACCCTGTACGCATTACCACTATACCTCGTAAAGGCATATCCGATGGGGCATGGAGAATACGAAATATTGGCCGCAGGAACTAGGGGGAGGGTCTTTATTCTGAGGGGGGCTGAGAATAGGCTTGTAGCCAAAAGCTTCGTAGTGGGGAATGTTGTGGACCTAACGGTGGCATCGATGGATAGGGGGAATAGGATTATTGTCCTAACGGTTGATGGGAGGTTGGTGGAGATTGATCCAGAGAGCTATGATGTGGGGGCGATAGTTAGGGATATACCCAATGCGGAGTCCGCAACAATAAGCACGGGTGATATTGATGGTGATGGTTATGATGAGATATTTGTGAGTACCGTGGAGGGTGTAATAAGGGTTGTTTCTGTGAATGGTGAATATCGTCATGCCAAGATATATCACGAGGAAAGCATATGTAGCGTTATCAATGATGTTGATGGTGACGGAGAGAACGAGTTATTGATTATAGGCATTGATGGGGAGAGCCTCAGCATTCATATAAATAAGATGAGGGAGTTCATCGGTATGAAAACATTTGAGTGTGTTAGGTCATACGCTGTTAGGTTTAATAGAAGGATTGGGAGGGCCAGAATCACTATGGATAAGCCTTTCTATTCGAGGCCTATATTCCTCAGTGTTGATGCTGATGGTGATGGTTCGAAAGAAATATTTGTGGGTCTAGACAGGTTTCTTGTTTCTCTCGATTTTAGGTATGGGGGTGATTGAGTATGTGTTATAAGGAAACAAAACCAAGATATGAAAAGAAGGACTTTATAGCCCCTCCCCAAGATCCAGATGTGGTGGTCTATTACAGGGAGATAGGGAAGAAAGATGTGAAGTGTTTTAAGGTGGCTGAATACGAAGATGCTTTTGTTGTCTGCCCTAAGGGGGAAATAAGACCGGTCGAGGCTCCAGGATTCTACGAGGTTGTCGCGGCCCCCGCCAAGGTTATCTGGATTAGATCAGCTAGATTTATAGTGACTGTAGGTGTACCGATGGGCTGTCTACCCGGGGGGTTTGGAATTCATGCTGATTTGGCCCTATACCTGCGTAGTCCAGAAACGATCATCCGAAACCTTATATCTGTTGGTAAGGAGGGCAAAATAATGGTATCTGATATAAGGGACGAACTGAGGAGGATTCTTGAGAATGCTGTTAGGAATCTCCAGATAGACCCTAAGACTGAACGGAAAAAAGTTGTTGAGTTGATACATAGGGAGATGAACAACCTTATTGTTAGGTCCTGGCTTGGGGGTTTCTACTGTGATGTTCAGAGTGTTGGTTTCTCATTTGAATGTGATTTATCGAAGCTCGTAGAGGAGTTGGCGGGGTGATGGTATGAGTTCCATAGTTAGGCATGAGTTAGAGACATTCATCAAGACCACGCAGAACATAATGATGAGGATAATAAGGGACAGAGTTGCTGATGCCGTAAGGGATAGGAATTATGAACTGAGCTCTATGCTCGAGGACTTCATGTCTTTTATTAATACGTGTACTCCATCAAAGTTCTCCTATACGGCGCCATCAGAATATGTGGATGCACTTAGATCCTATGCATTGGCACTAAGTATTACCAGCGAGATGATTAATGAGCTCGGTATTACCCCAGAGATAATTGAGGTATCGAAACAGATACTGAACCTACCAAAGGTGGGTCTGCCAGTAGGTAAGGTTGCTGGGGACACGAAAAATATTCTCATGAGTCTTGGAGACAAGGGTAATAAGGTGTTTATTGATGGATGTAGGAAATATATCAATGTGCTTATAGGAAAGGTAAAGGAGTTGGATCCTCAAGAACTCCAGATAGTCAAGGAGACGGTCCTCGGGCTGTTTACTGCGTCGTCAAGGCCGTGTATGAGGATATCAGATCTCGCAAGGGTATTGGGGACTAGGGAGAAGGATCTGAAGGGCATCATCAAGAAATTGGTTGAGAAAGATCCTAACATGGTGCTTGTTGGGGAGTTGTTTGCATTCAAAGACCTTATGAAGGATTACTTGGAGAAACGTATAGGAGAGTCATCATTCCTACTAATAAACGACCTAGCCAAAGAATGGAATGTAAAGAGAGGTGTCGTGCTAGGGATTCTATCCAAAATATCGGACATATACCCAGGTCTCATGGTCTTTGAGGATAGGGTTGCGTCAACAATAAGGGATCTAAGCCACTATATATCCAGGAAGCTGAACGAGCTCAAGGTATTAACAACGAAGACGCTCGCAATGCATATTGGTGTGGAGCCGAAAGTCGCCAGCAACATACTAAAGAAGATCTCTGGACACATACCAGAGGTAATAATGGCGGATACTGAGATCATCGCGCATGGGAAGCTCGCCATGGACTGGCTAAGGGAAATATTCGCTGAGAGACCGAAAGTATTTATCGACGAAATCGCTGGAAAAATAGGGGCATCAACAAAAAATACAAAGAAACTAATAGAGGAACTATCAAGACTGTATAGCGGTGAAGTACTATTGGAGAAGAACGAGGTAATATACACCCCCAATCTCGGGAGGGGGTTGATGTCCGAGATAAAGACTGGCAAGAGAAGCAGAGAGATAGAGGAGGTCATCACAAAGCACCCCGAGGCCATGGAGGCCCAAGTATTCGAGAACATCTACAAGATTTTAAAGGAATTTGAGGAAAGAATATCGAGGAGATAGAGATGAGCTATGGAAAACAGCAACTTGAGGAACTAGCAGTAAGACTAAACAAGATAAATGACATGCTGAACTATGAGCTCCCAGAATTCTGGTGGATATCACAAGGGGAGGAGGCATTAGTGATCGTCAGGATGGTCAGAAAGAACAAAAGATTGGAAATATTTGAGACCCCAAAACTCACCCTCAAGGCCGCAATAAAGACAGTAGTAGAGAACATTGAGGTGGCAAAAAAACTAAAGGGAAAAGAGTTCTACCAAGTCATAAAAATCATAGAGGAGGACATAGCCAGTATTGTCGAAGTATACTCCCTAATAAAGGAGGCACACCAAATCGTAAAGAAGGCGGAACACTTGAGGAGAATACTCACAAAAAGCGATATGCATATCGAGAAGAAAAATAGGCTAAAAGGAATGATAGACGAAACAATAAAATGGATAAGGGAGATATTCACAACAAACCCAAGGGAGTGGAGAAACAAAAAGGAATTCTTCGAGAAAGTACTGAACAAAATGGAGAACGAGATACAGGGGACACAATCATCCTGATTCCTTCATGATCCTTAGTTCATCTATTATTTTTGTCCCGGTACTTGTGCCCAGAATATCTGCTCCAGCCTTGATAAGTTCTAGTGCTTGATCCAATGTCCTTATGCCTCCTGACGCCTTTATTTTCAATCTCGTACCGATAACTCCCCTTATTATTCTCACATCCTCCACAGTTACTCCTCTCTTCCCAAAACCAGTATTTGTTTTGACGCAGAAGGCCTCGCCCTCCATAACTATTTTTGAGGCCTCTCTTATCTCCTTGGGGGTCAAGTATGATGTTTCTATGATAACCTTGACTGGGATACTTACAGATTCAACAACACTCCTAATATCATCCAGGACAAACTCATAGTTTTTACTCTTGAAGGCAGATATGTTCATGACAACATCTATTTCATCGGCACCAGACTCCTCAGCAATCTTTGCCTCCAAAACCTTTACTTTGGTTGGTACATACCCGAGCGGGAAACCGATAACGGTTATCACCTTCACCTCACTGCCTCTAAGCATATCCCTTGCTTTTTTGACATATACAGGTGGTATACATACGCCTCTGAATCCATATCTCTTTGCCTCCAATATCGTCTCCATAATGGAGTCGATTGATGCATAGGGTCTGAGGTTCGTATGATCAATTCTCTTGGCTAGATCCTCAACCGACAGGCTCACCATAACCACCAAATCCTAATCATCTGATTAATACTACCGAAAAAAATACTTCTTTTAATGATATCGAATTGTAGATATTTTTATGGTGGGTTATGTGTCACACAAACCCAAGTACATAGTAATCATAAATGGTATACCGTTCCCCATCATTAGGAG
>CAZVPA010000001.1:26605-64782 GCA_964628995.1 uncultured Nitrososphaerota archaeon
GAAACAGAAGAGAAAATCGTGGCGAAGAAGGCAACATTTAGGGACATCAAAGAGGAGCTCAGATACATTGTAGAAAATTTTAACGAGGTAATGGTGCGGGAGGGAGTTCTGGAAGCATTGATGGAGTTCGTGGAGGAATGGGATTTAAGGGAGTATCAAGATAAAATTGTGAATATACTCACAATGCTCGAGGAGGGGGAGATAGCAGGGGGGAGTGAGGTATCCGTGATGTTCGAGCAGAGTGGTGACAGACTAACACTCGAGAGGGCTCTAGAGACAACGATATCGTCGCTTATGGAGGCGGAGCCAAGAAATACCCCAAGGGGCCTATTTTATGTATATAGGTTTGGGGTGGCCAGAACTGGAAGGGTTGGGGGAGGCACAGAAGCTTGATGTTGAGGAAGCAATAAACCTAATAGTTGATTATATTAGCGACCTCACACCAATATTCATAATTGATAGGGGCCTCTATTTGCTCTCTAATGTTGATACTCTATCAAACAAGACAATAATTTTTGAGTATGGTGATGAGTCAAAAGAAATAAACTTGACGGGCCCCCTCAGCATGAAGTTCCTATCGGAGTCTCTATACGAACACCTCCACATGGAGCGGCACCTAAACAGGCTTGTTGGTAGGTTGGAGGAAGAACTCAAAGAGATGATTGATGAGGACTTCTCAGTCGAGCTGATAGAATATAGTAGATATGTGGAGTTCATGCTTAGGGTACTAAGAAAGGAATTTGGTGTGGATCCATCAAGAATACCGCTAGATGTCGACATGTATGTTGGTGGTAAGGGCTTGGAGCAAGCCTTGATACTCATCCAGAGAGAGAAGAATAGGTCACTCCAATTTCTCCATGATTGGAGAATAGATAGGATTCTTCTTCCTCCGGAGGGAAAGATCTATGTCATAACAAAGAAGGGGCTATTTGAATACTCGATTATAGAATCTGGGGATATTATTAGGATGCTGGGGGAGACAAGGAAGTTGGTAAAGGATATGAGATCTCTAGCGAGGGTATTATTATTGCTCGCGTGGAGGGGGCTTGAAGTAAGACGTGTGAAAAAGCTCAGTAGTATGGAGGCACAGCTAAGATCGGGGGCTATGTCCTCGGATAGATTGCTCTTAGCCCTCACACGTAAACTAGTGAGGGAAAAGCGGATAGAGTTCCCAGTAGTTGTTGAGGGTGTAAGAACAAGTATAGGGCTTAGGCTCATCAAAGGTAAGGTCTACGCATTTATCAGCTCGGGGGAATATGTTGTGAGGGAGGTGATGAATAAGAGAAAATTTGGTGTCTTCGTATACTTTCCACCAGTAGATCTATGTGTCGAGCTGGGCTCCGAGACACGCGAAGATGGTAGTGTAGTGATTTTTCCAGTAGAGTCCCCAGTAATGATTGACGATTATCTACATCCATCCGTCCCCAGCAAGCATGGCAAAAGAACTATATGTCTCGGAAACCTCAGGTCATATGTGGACAAGATAGTTGCCACATCTAAAGATGTGGCACTGGAGGGCAAGCCAAAGGAGGTACCAGGCTTCAAGATTAGAATCTCCTCACCAGAATATGCACTAAAGGAAGTACTAACAACGGCCTTTCGTATTGTTAGGTATGGATATGTGCCAGGTGCGAATCCACATAACCATGCCGTGGATTGTACAAGTTTTAAGGGGGTAAGAATCGTTAAAAGCGAAGAAATCAAAGAGTTAAAGGCCAGGGGAGTAGAAATAATAGATCCGCTATCGAGGAGATAGCTATGATAGTTGGTATATCAAGACATGTTATGGAGTTCTCGAAGAGAATATGTGGATATGTCAGGATGGAGTGGTATGCTTTCCCACTTGGTAGGGTACAGTGGATGGGTGATGAGGCAATATTCCTTGTTGAGGATCTCTATATACCACGGCAGATCGCATCCAGAATGCATGTTGAGATCCCTGCGGATGTCAATGTTCAAATTATTGGTGAGTTGGATAGGCTTAGGAGTGTGGACAGGAACATACTTCTCCTAGGTATGTGGCATAGCCATGGAGACTTAGGGGTATTTCACTCTGGGGAGGATATGAGTAATATAAGCAAGATATTCCAGGGGTTTCTGAAGTATCTTCCATCCCGCTATCATAGGGAGGAACTTATAGGGATGTTTAAGGGCAACATATATAGTGTCGAGCCAATAATAGTGGATAATATGTTCAGGGGGATAAAGTTTTCGTTTGGTGTTGCATCGATACAGATAGACTTTGATAAGCCAATAGAGAATATAGATTTCTTCGTAAGATGGTACAAGCATTTCTATGACATAAAATGCTTCTTCGAGGTCCTAAGAGAATACTATAAGGTTGAACCAATAGTTAAGAATCTCTCAAAGAGGAAAGCATACTATCTGCTTAGTGTTGTGGTCAATAATCGAGGTGACATGTTGGCGGAGATTTTTATCCGGGAATATAGGGACTCAGAAATATCTATTGAATCCACAAAAGCAAAAATAAGGGTGGTGGACATGAAGAAAAAGCCGTACTTTTTAACAAGAGCGAGTTTTGATGATATAATTAGAAGAATAGGGGGAGTGATGAGAACTGGGGAGCTCCCTAGTATTTGACAGGCAGACATACCTATCCTGGTGGAACCAAGAGAAGATACATGATACATCAGTATACCTAATTGTCGATGAGCCCCTTGGTTTTATCCCAGCAATAGCGCTTGTGGCTGTGGGATATGGGCGTATCGTAATTATTGGGTCAAAGGAGGTGAGGGATTTCAAAATACTCTTCTACGACTATTCCGGGAATTTCCCAGTAGGCATAGAACGCTTTGTTGACATGTACCTAGGTAAATACCTAATGAACTATGGTATAGAGTTGGAACCAGTAACAATAAATCTGGCATCGAATGGGGCACTCAATCTAGTACTTAAGATGATGGAGGATGATCCCAACGAGAGAAAGGTTATTCTAGACTTCTCAAATACCCCAGCAATAAAGATATATGTTAGGAAACTATTCAACGAGACACACATACCCACATATGTATGCTCACTAGCCGGTGACCTCAGGATATATAATATGAAACCAATGGAGCGTGAAACCGCATTATTGCTCAGGAAGGAACATGGGGGTTTCCCGGAGATATACTCTAGAGCAGTAAAGGCACGGATGAAGGCGTTATCGGATGAGCATCTATATCTACTAGCCAGCGGCTTAGTAAGCGGAGAAATAACGATGGATATTCAAGATGAGGAAAATGAACTACATCTATCCACATACATGCTTGGCTATCCATTCAAGGAATTGGGGAGACTTAAGAGGCATTTTGGTGCGCTCAAGAAGGTTGCTATTGTGGGATGTGGGGCATTGGGAACGTTCTATGCGATACAACTGGCATTACTACAAAACATGAGGATGTTAAGATTAAAAGAGGTAGTTTTTGTTGATCCAGATGAAATAGAGCTCGTGAACTTCAATAGACAGGTATTATTCTGGGGGGACACGATAGGTGAACCAAAGGCCCAGGTAATGGCTGAGAGATTCCAGAGGATGGTGTACGACCCAGTTATAGTGCGTCATTATAATACGACATTTGAGGAGATTCAGAAGGAACTCACTGATGTGGATCTAATAATAGAGGGCGTAGATAGGTGGGAGGTCAGAAAGAGAATAACAAATTTTGCTATCGAGCACAAAATACCGCTCATTACCGCGGGTGTAGAAGTAATAAGGGGTCACGAAACAGTATATTTCCCAAACAAGACATACTGCCCGTATCACTCAATAAATCTTGCCGAGAAGAAAGATCCAGAAAATCCAACCGGGTGCCTACAGATAGATCCATCAGTAATATTCTCAAACATGACAGTAGCATCACTAGCGATACTGAACTCCCTTATGCTCGAAGAGCCCCTAAATGGAGTCATGTACTACAGCCTGAAGGGGGAGTACGAGATATATGATAGATTTAAGGTCGACAGATTTAGCGGCTCGTGTGGGGACTGAACATCAATAATTCTTCTCCTTGATGGTATACTTGATAATCTTGATTCATGTACTTTCATATGGGTGACCAATGTGTCATTCTCGATAAGGTATTATGACATATTTAGGGAGGATTATAGGGAAATATCTGTGAGGCCACCAGCATTTAGTGATGTTTCATCCAGGAAGGTAGTGAGTTTCGGGAACCTTACGGTGGTACCTGCATTCATTGATGCCCATGCTCACCCAATAAGTCTGGCAGTGAAATATAACTGGTTTGATCTATTCCAAGTAAAGAGGAAGAAGGACTTATTGAACTTCATTAAGAGCTTTGCGGATAGTAAGAGGGAGCCTTTTATCGGATATAACTTTGATGAATCCATGTGGGAGGACGACAGGACATACCCAACGAGGAAGGAGCTTGATGATGTAGCCCCAGAAATACCAGTCCTGCTGATCAGAATTGATGGGCATATGGGAGTAATAAATACCATGGGGATAAACTCTCTTGGTCTGCATAGGGATCTTTTCTCCGATTTTGATCTCGGCATTATCGTTGAGGACAATCTAACTACAGTCATTTCTAGGTTCGTTAACATGTTAGGTATCCCTCCAAGGGAGGAAGCACTAGATGTATTTATAGAGAATGGTATCGCCATAATATGCGATATGGATCTCGCATACTCTGTCCCCAAGGGCTTTCTGGAAAGGATCTCAGAGAAAATAAAACTATTCTATTACCGCACATTGGAAAACATGGAAAGGATAAGCGAAGACACCCTTTTGGGGGCAATAAGAAAATATGGGGTTAAGGGCCACGGAATAAAACTCTTTGTTGATGGCTCCATCGGTGCAAGAACAGCATACCTATCAGAGTCATATAATGATGATCCTGGAAATAGGGGGAAACTATTACTGGATGAGGATACGCTCAGTGAAATCGTAAGACTTGCGGACAAGCTAAGGCTACAACTAGCAATACATGCCATAGGGGACAATGCGATAGATATTGCCCTTAGGTGTCTCAAGAATGCCGACCCAACGCTAAGACATAGAATCGAACACTTTGAAATGCCCCATAGGGACCACATAGAGAAACTCGCGAAATATGGTGTTGTTCCATCAATGCAACCAAACTTCATAGCGAATTGGCAGGGAAGAGGGGGGCTATATGAGAGGAGGCTTGGTTGGGATAGAGCGAAGAGAATGAACCCGCTCAAGTCAATATTGGAGAAGAGAGGGATTATCGCATTTGGAAGTGACTGTATGCCTGTGGGCCCTCTTTATGGGATCTATGGGGCGATGTCGCATCCGCTTGATGATGAAAAACTTAATTTTAGGGAATCCATATACTCATACACGTATGGTGCTGCATATTCGATCTTCCTAGAGAACAAGTATGGGAAAATGGATGTAGGCTATAATGCGTCCTTTGTTGTGATCAGTATCGATCCAAGGTCCATCTCGCCGGAGAATATTAGAAGCGCGAAAGTAGTAAGATTTTTTGTGGATGGGAAAGAAGTGTCCGCTAGGGATCGTATGGTATAGTATTTGAGGCTTACTTATATACTCTTTCATAGTTTCTGGGTCGGAGTTCTAGTGGGGTCTTACCATTCCATAATAGTATTACTCTAGCGCGGGGTACCTCGTCTTTTATCTCATATCCTATTAGTTGTTCTAGTGTGATGGCGAAGGATCTTATATCCTCCATGCTTGGCTGTGCTTTCTTTGGTAGTCTCTCCCTAGATCTACCGACCCATGAGTATCCCTTTACCTCTACGAAGTCGGGTTGGGCCAACTCAATGAGTTTCGCATATTTTTCTGGATGTACGAGGTTATGGTCTTTTACGGCTGTTATCCTGAATACGGTTCTTATCCCCAGAGATGGGACTAGTTCGAGTGTCTTGATGAGATTTTCCCATTGTTCTCTCGCATTCCAGAGAGGTCTAGTCATGCTTGCCCATATCTTGAATTCTGGGCCCACAACACTAATATATAGCTGATGGGGGAGAGTATGCATCCTCTCCAATACCTCTGGGAATGTACCATTCGTAACAATAAATGTCGTCATACCATGTTTCTTACCAAGATACATTAGGTCATCAATCTTTGGATACATCAATGGTTCCCCTATGAGAGATGTAGCCAAGTGATCAGGCCCCTTCATAGCGTCTTCCCACATCTCCCTGTCAACACTCTTGTTATGTTTGGGATCATATGCCCTGAGCGTCTTAAAGTATTCCTTAACAACAGCATTAAATAGTTCCTCTGGGGAATCCCAATCGATCTCTTCCGGGTTGGATATTTTAAATGGTGGGATACCCAAGTCCATCCTATGGACACGCCAACAGAATACACAGGCTTGGTTACACTCAACTATGGGCGACCATTGGATACAGCGGTGTGTACGAGTACCAAAGAACCAATACTTATAGCACATGATTCTCCTCTTGAGTGCGGCCTTAAAATAGTAGCATGGTTCGAACGCACCATGCCTACCAATAATCCTATATCCAGCATGTATCAGTGAGTCTAGATACTTCTTCGGCATGGGTATCTGCATTAATTGCTGAGCTATCCTAATCACCACTGGATCATGATTCTAAATATATCCATAACCTATTATTAAGTAATTCAAATTATAGTTCATATGTTTCGATTAGGTTTTTCGTTATTAGCTGTATTATGCCACCTAGTGTGTAGGTATCAGCGGGGAAATAGAGGAATAGGATATCGCTTCTCCCTCCACATTCGACGTTTTTCATCCTTATTTTTTGGCATAACTTTTTGAGGTTTATCTCTGGGTTGTATGTCTCGATCCTCACGGTGAATCCGCTTCTTGTTACACCGATGGCAAATGCTACTTCGAACTCTACTGCGAGTGTGTAGATCGCATCTAGGAGTGCGGTTCTCTCTATAGGATCCCCATAATCATATATTATGAATGCCATTGTTTCTCTTCGCGTCGCTCTATTATATAGCCTCTTGGCCTTTGGTAGTGCTACTTTTTTATATCTTTCGGCCTCTGTTCTAACCCAACTATCTATAGAGTCCCATGAGTCCGTCATTATTGCTAGGGGTATGTATCCATATATGGGGCTTGTCCTTACGAGCTCAAGCAGTATGTCTATTAGTTTCCCCTCGTACTTAACTTTTTCCGTGAGGCCCGAAAAAACCTCGTCAAAGATCTCTTCATTAGGGACATTTCTACTTATTATGAAGGCTCTGGCGACATCGTATGCTAGTTGTGTGGCATAGTTCCTATAGTCTGCCTCGTCTATGGCGAATATTAGGTCTTCTGGTGCATTTATTTTGTCCCCAAAAATATGGAGGATCAGTCCCGCTACTGATGTACTGATACTATATTTTCTCGTAAGTGTTGGTGTGGTACCCTCATAAAGTACCACTCTTGGGGGGTCAGGGTGATGGTCAATTAGTAGGTTGCTGCCCTTAAATGTTATTCCCCTCTCAGGCCCCAACTCGATCAATATGGAGTCGCTAGCACTTATTTTTTTGAGTTCTCTAGCTCTCGGGAATCTTATCGATCCATCAAGTATATGTTTTTCCTCAAGCTCTATTAGGGCTTTGATGAGCATCCCAGAAGCGAAGAGACTGTCTAGGTCGCCATCACATATGAGTCTGAATCCCCTATTCCTAACGAACCTCGTTATTATATCCGACAAGGCATGGTCACCAAAATTTGATCAAAAATATACCACAAAAAATATTATTCCTACGAGGAAGATGGGGAACAAAATAGTAGAGAAACTCCTTGAATCTCCATGTGCAAGGGAAGCATTATTATGGGAGGATCTCGGGAACAATAGAGTGCGATGCTATGTGTGTGAGCGTAGGTGTATCATACCTGAGGGAATGCGGGGAATGTGTGGTGCCAGATATAATTATGGTGGGGAACTCTATGTCCTGACGTATGGGAATATATCATCCATATCGAATAATCCGATGGCTAAGAAACCGTTCTTCAATTTCCATCCAGATGAGTATGCACTAACAATAGGGAGTTGGGGATGTAACTTTACGTGTCCTTGGTGCCAGAACTATGAGATCTCAAAAACGAAGGTAAGGGCATGCTACTATTTATCCCCAGAGGAGTTTGTTAGGAAGACAAAAGGGATGAGTAGTGGGACAAGTTTCTCCTTTAATGAGCCTCTTGTCACACTATTTGAGTATTCCCTCGATGTGATGCCTCTAGCTAGGGAGAATGGGTTATTTAATACGTATGTCACCAATGGTTATATGACCCAAGAAGCATTGGAGCTACTTGTTAAGCATGGTCTGGATGCTGTGAATATAGATATCAAGGGTTGTAGGGGGAGTATTGAACGGTGGATAGGGGCTGATGTCGAGGTTGTCTGGAGAAACGCAAGGATGTTTAAGGAGAGGGGGATACATGTGGAGATAACAACATTGGTGATTCCTACAGTTAATGATGACGAGGAATGCCTGAGGTATATTGCTAGGAGAATAAGGGAGGAGTTGGGTCCAGAGACCCCCTGGCATGTTACTAGGTATTTCGCGATGTATCGGGCACTAGATATGGGGCTTCCAGTCCAGACAGAGACTCGGACTGTTGAGAGGGCATATAAAATTGGGAAGGATGAGGGCCTATATTACGTGTATGTTGGTAATGTCTGGCCATCGCATCCATGGGAGAATACTTATTGTCCCTACTGTGGGGAGTTGCTTGTGAGTAGGGTAGGTTTTAGTGTACAGGTCCTGATAGATGAGCCATATTGTCCTAAGTGTGGAGAGCTTGTCCACCTAATATTTAGGAGTGGAAGTAGAGTCTATGATTGGCGGAAGATTAAATAGTTTTTCTGTTTCTATATGGCGAACCAAGAGTGAGGTCTGTCATCATATGTATGTTGGTAATTGTGTTGTTGTTCTATCCATATAGCCATGTAATATATGGTCTGAGTATTGCTGGTGTGGAAAACAAAAGCATCGGTAAAGGGGATTTGGGAAGTAGGAGTTTTTCATCGGGCATTATTGATGGATCCACAAATAGGCGGTCAATAAACACCACTACTAATAGTCGGGGTGACGAGATTGGAATATTCAGGATGGAGGGAAACCTCGGGAAGCTCACAGTAAGATATAGACCAAGAATTCAGAGAAATCCTAGGAAGTGGACTTTTATGGTGTATTTGGATGCTGATAATAACCTTGAAGATGCTGGGATAGATGATTTCTTGGAGATGAGTTCAGTAGGATCAACGGACGATGTAGCCATTGTCGTATTATTTGATAGGACACCAGACTATGTAGACTATTATGGTGATTGGTCAGAGACTCTTCTATTCTATGTTGATAGTGGAGTACTACCATATCGTGAGAATGCAGAGGCAAGTTTTGGGGAGGCAAACATGGGTAACCCCCAGACATTGGTTGATTTTGTATCCTATGTGGTTTCTAATTATCCTGCCGACCATTATGCTTTGGTTTTGTGGGATCATGGGGGTGGGTTGAGCGGTGTGTGTTGGGATGACACCAATGGTGGGGATAACCTGAATCTCTTCGAGATAAGGAATGCATTAGAGACGGTATGCAAGGAATTGGGTATAAGAATTGATGTTGTCGGATTTGATGCATGCCTCATGGGGATGATGGAGGTAGCATACCAATTGAGGGATTATGTTGATTATGTAGTTTTTTCTCAAGAAGTAGAACCGGGGGATGGATGGCCTTACAATGATATACTTGATCCCCTTGTGTCAAATCCCTCCATGAGTCCGTCAGAGCTGGCATCGATGATCGCTCAAAAATATATAGAATCATATAACGGTGGAAGCCAAGGGTCTGTCGAGTGGGTAACACAGTCGGCTATAAATGTTTCATATCTAGCATTCCATGTTTTTAGTAAGATTAACAGGCTTGTTGGTGAATTGCTGAGATATTATGATGATTATTCGTCGGCTATTTCGTCTGCTGTTGGAGATACTGAGAGTTTCTATTATTCTTACGAGAAAGATATGATTCATTTCCTCAAGCTTTTATATGATGATGTCAGCAATGAGAGTCTGAAAGCAATTATTAATGAAACAATATACGCAATAAATGGCTCAATCCTTTATGCTGGGCATTTATGGTATCATCCAAATGCTTATGGGCTCTCAGCATATTTCCCAAACTATTACTCGGAATCTTATGATGATATATTGATGTCCTTACACCACCAATGGAGTGAGTTTGCTAAGAGATTGGGGAGGAAGTATTCTAAGCTATGGTTTTATGATATTGACTTCAGGGGTTGGGACCGTGACTCTGACGGCTATTACGAAGTTGCCAAGGTGTATATTGATCTTGATGCAACAAGTGTTGTAGAGGTAGAAGTAGTGGTGTATGGGTATGATGGATCTACGGAATACAAGCTGGGGGAGCATAGCACTACCATAAATGGGTCAACGAGTAATGATGCCTTCCTGGTTTTCCTAAAATATATCCCAACGAAATCTATATATGTACTTAGGTTTGATGTTATGATGAGGAATGCTCCCTCTAGGGACCTATATTATTACTGTGATGATGACGTGGTGGACATACCGCTGGAGGAGGCCCCGTGGGTGGAGATAGTATATCCAGAGAACGTCTCGGTTTTCAATGTTACCTCATTGACTATCAGATGGGAATACAGCAATGCAACGCCCCTAGATCATTTCGAGATAAGTCTTAATGGCTCTGCGTGGCTGGATGTGGGTGATCAGACAGAATACGTATTAACGGACTTAACTGAGTCCCTATATGTTTTTAGTGTAAAGGCATGGGATATTTATGGTAATATTGTAAATAGTTCGGTGGTCTTTGGGATAGACTTTACACCCCCGATGGTGAGTATTATATCTCCCCTGAACCATACTGTGGCTACATCAGTATTCGTAGACATAGTGTGGGAAGGTTGGGATAACCTCCTTATAGATCACTACCAAGTAAAGGTCGATGATAGGGAATGGGTGGATGTGGGCTTGTCGCAGAGATATACCCCAGTACTTGCTGAAGGGAGCCATGTGGCAACGGTTAGGGTATATGATAAAGCTGGATATTGGAGTGAGAGTAGGATTATATTCGTTGTTGATATTTCTGGCCCACAAGTCAAGATCAGGAATCCCCGGGCAGGTCTTAAAGTTGGCCAGGTGGTTAACGTATCATGGCTGGTGAATGATATAGCGAGTGGGGTTTCTAGAGTTGAACTATATCTGGATGATTCACTAAAGGCTGTGTTCTTGGAGGGAGTAAATATGTCGTCTTGGTTTATTATTTCTGGTCTCAGCATCAATGCTAGGCATGTGGTTAAGGTGGTCGCCTATGACAATGCAGGATTTACTGGTTCAGATGAGATAGAGGTGGATACTGTGCCTCTTGAACTATCCATAGAGGAACCAGTTGGCAATGTTATTGTGGATAGGTCTTGGTTTATTCTAGGTTGGAGATGTAGCAGGGATACGGCTACATTCCAAATATATGTGAATGGCACGAGAATCGCCGAGGTTGTTGGAAAGAATAGTCTTAACATTAGTCTGGGTGAGGGGGTTTGGAATGTCTCTGTGGTTGCGGTAGATATGGATGGTATGGTGTTGGACTCGAAGATCATCGTGGTCGATATTTTGGGGCCATATATAGAGATATTGTCCCCTCAAAACAATACGGTGATCGAGTCTAGGGACCTAACGGTCAGGTGGCGGGTGGATGATATTTCTGGGGTAAAGAATGTATCCATAAGAATAGATCAGGAAGAATGGATTAATGTTACTGGTAGGGATACGTATACGTTTAAGAATCTTACTGTCGGGGAGCATGTGATAGAACTTGAGGCATGGGATGGCGTAAATCACTCAAGTAAGGTTGTACTAGTAGTAGTTGTTAGAGAAGGGCTGAGTACAGGGTATGGTAGTGCTATCTGGTTAATCCTTGGTGTTCTTATAGTATTGGTATCTCTCGTGGTATTCATGATTAGAAGGAAAAAACATAGAGGAACCAGAGAATAAATTGATCCTGTAAAGCATGGAAGAATTGTAATTTTGTCTCTATCAATATTGGTAATAATCTATGCTAAAGATTAGTATATACAAATAAATATATTCCATTTTTTTGAAGATTCGTGGTAGGTAGGTGTTGCCGACATGGAGAAAAGGCTATCTAAGGAGGAATTGCTCAAGAAGGCTAAGGTGTGGTTCGAGGTTGCAGAGAAGCTTCATAAGCTATATAGGGGTAAGCTTATGGTCATGCCCCGTTGTGCGATAGAAAGTTATGACGATTTCGCGTGGACATATACTCCTGGTGTGGCTGAACCATGCAAGATTATCCATAAGGATGTGGAGCAAGTATGGTGGTATACAGCACGATGGAATTATGCTGCTGTTGTATCTGATGGATCTCGCGTACTTGGCCTAGGGAAGATAGGCCCAGAAGCCGGGTTGCCTGTGATGGAAGGAAAAGCGGTCTTATTCAAGTATCTCGGTGGTGTTGATGCTTTTCCGCTTGTAACAAGGGCCAATACTGTAGATGAAATGGTAAAGTTTCTTGAGTGGATAGAACCAAATTTTGGTGCTATCAATCTGGAGGATATAGAAAAGCCAAAATGTTTTGATGTTTTGGAGGAGGCTAGAAAGAGGCTACAAATATGTGTTTGGCATGATGACCAACAAGGTACAGCGACTGTGGTATATGCAGGGCTAAAAAATGCGTTAAAGATCGTCGGGAAGAAACTTGATGAGGTAAAAATAGTCTTCTTTGGATTTGGTGCAGCGAATAAGAAGTGTGCTGATGTCTTATTGCTTGCAGGCGCAAAGCCCGAAAACATGATTATTGTTGATTCTAAAGGCGCACTAGGCCTACATAGGAAGGACTGTGAGGGTACATATAAATGGTGGTGGTGTGAGCGTACAAATCCTGAGGGGGTGGTGGGAGGTATTAGAGAGGCTCTAAAGGATGCAGATGTACTCATAGCTATGAGTAAGCCTGGACCGGGCGTTATCAAGAAGGAGGATGTCGCGCAGATGAATCAGGATGCGATAGTATTTGTATGTGCGAATCCGATTCCCGAAATGTGGCCATGGGAGGCAAAGGAGGCTGGTGCTCGAATAGTGGCGACAGGCCGTAGTGATTTCCCTAATCAGATAAACAATAGTCTTGGTTTTCCAGCAATATTCCGTGGCTGTCTTGATGTTATGGCCAAGACTGTAACGGACGAAATGTGTGTGGCTGCTGGTGACGCTATTGCTGAGTATACGGAGAAACATGGAAAATTTGAACTAAGTGAAGACTATATTATTGCTAGAATGGATGAGCCTGGGCTTTTCCCATATGAGGCGGCAGCGTGTGCTATGCAAGCGGTTAAGCAGGGGGTTGCTCGCCGTACAACCACATGGAAGGAAGAGTACGAGCGTGCTAAGGAGATTATTGATTGGAGCCAAAAAATGCTCAATGTGCTCATCGATGCGGGTATAATATCTCGCATTCCTGATGATATAAAGGCTCTTTATGTTAGGAGCAAGAAGGGAGAATAGTCTCCTATTTTTTATTTGAGGTTATATCGGGTAATTAGATAATATCACCATACTACTATTTCTGCTTTTCTGTTTGCTGAAACAATTATATTGGGAGCTCCTCACGATCAGTAGGTATATATATCGATAATACTCGTGTGTATGGTGGTGAATACATATTGGAGAGCACTATCCGATATAGAATTCTAAAGAATAAGTATGTGGCAATTTCATTCAGCAACATTTTATCCAAAAATGCATTAATTTTGTGCCAAGTCGCTCAATATGCGACCAATAGGCTGTCTATGTCCAGAGAGTATGTTGACTTACTTAGAAATATGATTATGAGACTTGGAGAATTTTGTAGAAATATTTTTATAGTACTGCAAAAGAGAGATGATATTATCAACTGTTATCTGGTATTGTACCTAAGATCGCTCCTATCTAGGAGTCTTAAGGACAAAATTAGACAAGCTATTGCTTGGTTGGAAAGTTTTGCAGAGTTGTCTGGTATTCGATTCACATTTATGGATTATAAATCTATTCGTAGTCTCTTGTCTTTTCTTACAACAAAAAAACGAGTAACATGGTATTCGGGGGGTATGGAGATACTGCCATCTGGTGGGAATAAATCAGCATTCGCACCAAAAAATATATCTTTCTATGGTGCCCTTGCGAGATACTCGGTTGATACCGTTGATCTGAATCTTTTGTCTTCCGATTTTATTCATAATGGACGATTTATAATATTTGGACTCGATTCTTACTCTCTGAGAACCGCGGTGAGCCGGGCGATGGGGCGTACTCTCAATAAATATGCTATTATGAATAATGGATTAAGCAGAGAAGCATATCCGCGGGATCAACTTTATCAGGTAAAAGTTAGGATAATACTTGGTTCAGGGGGGGAGATAACTGAGATAACAAGTATGTCGACGAGTAGTGATAGCTCAGAGAAAATTATGTGGCTTCCTATGGCGGTTATTCCCCATAGGATCAGATATAATGTTATGAGAAACAATGATTGTGGTCTCTTGACACTCTTTCGTGTATTTATCGATGAGAAACCCCATATAACAATAAAGGCAGATATAGAGGTACTCACATACTTTATTTCTCTATTATTCCATATCCTAATGCTTGCAAAGAAGAGAAGAATATATATGCCGGTTCTGGATATTCAGGATGAAGCGACCAAAGGCGAGATACACATTGGTTGGCAGCTTCAGTCAGGAGAACCAATAGCCCCTTTTTATCTCAAACTTGTTGACATCCAACGTCATATATTGATTCTTGGCAGAACCGGCATGGGGAAGTCAAGGTTGGCAAGAATAATAGTTGAAGGGCTCCTTGCTGAACAATACAGCAAGGTGTGGATCTTTGATTTCCATAGGGAATACATCGACTTAGCGTCGAGATATGGCTTTGAGGTATTTATACCAGGGACATTAGAATATCCTCTAATGATAAATATTTTTGAAAGTATTGGTGAAAACCCCGAGTCCTACTCCACATTCCTAATGTCCCTTCTTCTCGAGACCATAAAGTTGAGGGGTGGTGAGGTCTCAGCACAAATGGAAAGAGCTCTCTCATATGCATTATGGTCTACAGTAACTGGAGACGAACCCAGCCCCCTCACATTCCTCAGGAATTTACTTAAATGGTGTAAGGAAGTAGAATCTGATTTACCAACGGCACTATATACGTTCTATGCCGTTATAAATAGGCTTAAGTCCATATTTTCTGGGATAAGCAGGAACATATTTTGGGTCAAAAGAAGCAACATACATATTAACGAACTAAGAAATAAGAATGTGATTTTTGATTTATCCTTCCTATTTAAGCGGAATCTCAAGAGAGAAATATTATTGCTCATAAATGTATTACTTCGTTACCTTGTAATGGATATGTTTCGGGAAGGTATAAACAACAATAATAGGCCAAAATTATGTCTTGTGGTCGAGGAAGGGCGTTACCTCATGCCGTGGAGAAGAATGGAATCCTCAATGGAAACAACAGCCATGGAGGATTTTGCGACACTAGCTAGGAAATATGGTTTGGGGCTTGTGGTTATCTCACAATCACCCTACACGATAAGTCCAGACATAATTTCAAATGCTGGAACACTATTCATGATGAATGCGGAGATCCCAGAACACGAGCACATAATCTCCGGAGATGAGCAATTGAGGAGATATATCCAAATAATGCCACCAAGGGAGGCAATAGTGAGACTGACATCCAGTCCAGCGCTGATCCATATTAGGGTAAGAGAGATAGAGCCGGATTTAGCATCCGAACCAATAATCCAAAGATCGCGCAGGGAAGATACAGAAAGATATCTGATAGAAATACCCTTCGAGGAGTACATAAAAAGCATTCTCACATAGTGATAGAGCGATGGGTATTCATGAGAACAATTATTGTTCACTCATAAACCTTCAAGTATGTGAGGTAGGGACATACAACATATTTAAGAACGCACCTAACAATGTACATTTCGTGCTATCCAAGAGATACATACCATGGTTGCCTAGATCTGGACAATACAAGTGATAGTGTTATATCATAAGAAGCTCGGTATTGCTTAATAACCCACACATCTAAGACTATTCCAAGAACAGAACTTCCTGATCTTCATTCACTATCTTCGATCTCCACTTCCTTCGTAAGTTTAGAATGCAAGATCTTCCTCATGACCCGCCGGGGTAAGGCTACATCCTCCCTGCTCACCACAGCAGGCCGCAATAGCCTTATCCCAATACCATCCACAATGTCTATTTCCCATAGCCTTAAATCGTGATTGGTTTGTCTCATTTTTTCGATAATTAGGTACCTCCGCAATCTTCCGCCTCTGATGAATCTCCTAAATCTTATTATACCATCCGCAACATGTTCAATACCAAAACCAAAGGCATCGCTCGTTGTTATGGCATATTGCGATGTAGCCAGAATAGTCATATTCCAGCGTGCTAATGTCCTCTTAACATAATAGGCATACTTCCGCGCCATCGCTGGCTTGTCCAACCAAAAAGCAGACATAGAATCAATAACGACCCTAGCATGTTTATATCCAAACATCTTTTTGGCCTTTATTATCATAGAGACAAGAGTATCAACAGACAGCTTCAGTAGGGACCACTCATCAGACTTATCCCTCATAAGTCCATCAATCATTATTAGGTCCCCACGTGTCATATATTCCAGAAAATCCCAGCCAAACATCTCGGCCTGCCTAATGATGCTGTCCTTCGTCTCCTCGGTAGTAACATAGATCCCTGGTTCACCATTTTTTAATCCCTCCCATATGAAGTGCATGCAGAGAATGGTCTTCCCGGTGCCTGGTTCTCCTGTCACAGCAACAAAGAATCTCTTGGGTATTCCGCCCCCTATCAGAGAGTCCAGTTTCGGGATCCCTATTGATATGCGTTCCAACACGGTGATCTACCACAAAAACAATATATGTCAGACCTTTAGAGCTTCTTCATAAATCCGAAGAGGTCATCTCATCATCCACCAACAATACTCAGGAAAGCCGGGTTTCGTCATCGAGTCCGAGATCACCTCCCTCATCATCGTATATTCCCAACAATACTCTAATAACTGAGAATTTATATTATTTTCCTGATCTAGGAGGAACAGACCTTCATGGTTTTAGTTTTATTTGGTCTTTTAAAAATATTAAAGGGATGTAAGAGTATATGCCACAGAATTGGTGGATGTAGGCAAACAACATAATGATCAGATACGACCAGCAATGGGGTGAATAGAAGTGCCCAAACTTGCATTTTTAGGAGGCGCGAGAAAAATAGGGGCATCAGCAATCGCTCTGGAAATAAATAATGATATCATACTCTTGGATTATGGCTCGTCTCCCGATGCGAAAAAACCCGACCTACCAATGAAGGTTGATGTATCCAGAGTGGTGGCAACAGTAATAACACATGCGCATATTGACCATAGTGGTGCGGTTCCATGGTTATTTGTATCAGCGTACAAACCAATGGTCATAGCCACACCGCTCACACTTGAGTTATCAGAGTTACTCATCAGGGATATGATAAAGATATCTGGTAAAAGGCTCCCATTTGGAATACCAGAACTCCAAGAGATGATGTCCTCGTCAGTACCACTGAAGTATAATTCTAAGATAAAGATCTTTGATGACTGTACAGTGACGTTGCTGAATGCGGGCCATATACCTGGCTCAGCATCCGTAGTCGTTGAGTTGGCTGGGAAGAAAATATGGTACACTAGCGATATCAATCTAACTGATGCGTGGCTTACACGTGCTGCCGAGATAGTTACTGACGCTGACATTGTGATTATGGAAGCCACATACTCATATAAGGATCATCCAGAGAGAAAATCAGAGGAAAGAAAGCTTGTATCCGTGGCGAAGGAAATTGTTGAGAATAATGGTGTGGTACTAATCCCAGCATTTTCTGTTGGTAGATCCCAAGAAGTATTGGTTTCCCTAATCGCGTATGGATTTGATAGAACCATAGTGCTGGATGGTATGTCCCAGATAGCTACGAATATCCTCCTAGCATATCCAGAACATATCTATAATTGGATGGCCCTAAAAAAAGCCGCTGAGAGGGCTAGGTGGATGAGGAGTATCAAGGAGAGGAAAAAGCTTGTTGAAAAACCAGTCGCAATAGTCGCCCCCGCTGGTATGTTGCTTGGTGGTTGGAGCAGGTGGTACTTGAAAAAAATCTTTGGGGATGATAAAAATGGAATATTGTTCGTATCCTACCAAGTCCCGGGCACACTAGGATACCGTGTCCTCAATGAGAGAAAAATCTATCATGATGGAAGGGAGATGGAGGTAAGTGCTCATGTAGATTATTTTGATTTATCATCGCACGCAGGTAGGAGCCAGCTACGATATATACTATCTAAACTCGAATCCCCAGAAAAAATATTTCTCGTCCATGGAGAGGAGGAGAGAATAGTTGCTTTTGCTCAGGAGATATCTGACGATTTTGGTTTTGATGTTGAGGCACCAGCGATTGGGGATACATACAGAATCTAGCGAGACGCTTAAGAATGATGTGTGACATCAAATATATCGGGAAGGTAGCCCGCAACATCGCAAGTAAGTACTTTAAGGAGGCACTCTTAGGTGTCTCTGTCTGGGGGGAGATAGTAAACAGGGACATATTTGACCCGAGACTTGACACAATAAACATAATGATAATACTACATCAAATACCATATGACGAACTTCTCCTACAATCCAGCATAGAATTTGACTACCAAACGGTCCTCAAACACAGCGTTAATGTGACAATATCTACACTACCACGCCTAAAAGATATGTACCTTAGAGGCTATGCACCATATGTCCTCGCTGTTCACAACGCATTCTACGCATTCAACCCGGAGATATTCGAGAAACTGAAGGAGAAAAAGTATTCGTGTAGTAAAGACGCAATAGATTTCTCGCTTGAGAGAGCATTCATCTCATTCGGGATGGGGCTCAACAGTATAATAAAGGGGGACCTAGTGTTCATAGCAGAACATTTCTATAGTGCGGTAATTAACGCCGCGACGGCGGTGATACAGCAAAAGAAAAACTATGTACCGAAGAACCGGAATGAAATACTGGAAAAACTTAGAGAAGAAGAACTAGGGTTAGTCGAGTATCTATTTCGGGACTCCATGAATAAGATATACGGATTCCTCGAAAGAAAAACCCCACCAACAATGTCAAAGGAAACACTACCACTCGAAAGGATAATAATCTTCTCCAGAGACAACGAATATAGAGGAATACTACCCACAGTATATGAACTCCTCCGCCAATCATGGCTACTCATAAAGAAAACAAGAATCGCCGCACTGGACAAGCTAGTAAGAATAATACAGGAAAACCTAGAGGACGAATACATCGCTGAGATAGAGATCTCGGGAATAGACCCATGCCCAGTAATCAGAATAAAGAAGGTAGGAGCAATCATCAACGAAGAGCTAATATAGATATGTCAGACTAGCTCCTTCTCTTCATCAATCCGAGAGGGTAAGGATCATCATCCACATATAAAGAAAAAAATAAGACTAAATAAAAGGCTAAAGTAGGATAATACTCTGGATTTAGTGGTGAACAGGGATGGGCAGAAAGAAGAAAAAGAGCCGGTTTGAAAGCTTCTTTGGTGATTTCGATGATATTTTTGGCTTCGACATACCAATGGGGGAGGGCTTTAGTGGTTATTCCATAGAGATAAGATCAACACCAGAAGGAACAGAAGTCCACGCAAAAGTATATGGAGACACGGATGTCAAGGCTCTCAAGGAGAGATTAGAGAGAATGTATCCTGGGGCAAAAATAGTCATCGAGGGAGAAGAAACGGGACCTATGATAAGGCGTGTGGATGAAGCCGAAGAAACCACAGCAAAGGAAGAAAAAGTGGAGGAGAGGGGAGTCAGCATAACATTCCGAGGCGGAAAACCAATAATAATGAGGCAAGAGGCCGAGGAAAGGGAGTTAAAGAAAGAAGAAGCAAAACCCACCGAAGGTATAGAGATAATATTCAGGAAGGGCAAGCCAATAATAAAGAGAATCGAATAGGTCCGTTCATATTTGTGTTTTTTATGGTTAGCATAGAAACACTATTATATATTGTTAGCAACAATAGGGTTCTACTAATAAGGAAGAAGAGGGGCTTGGGTAGTGGCCTGTATAATGGTGTCGGGGGGAAAGTAGAGGAGGGAGAAACGCCACTCAGTGCCGCAATAAGGGAGTGTATTGAGGAAGTAGGGGTGGTTCCGAGAAATATTGAATGGTATGGGGTACTCGAATTCTACAATGATGGGAAGCTGTATGGGTATGTCCATATTTTTGTCGCGAAAAGTTATGAGGGCGTGCCAAGGGAGAGTGACGAGGCTATACCTCTATGGTTCGGGCTGGATGAGATCCCCTATGAAGAGATGTGGGAGGACGATAAGTTTTGGCTACCACTAGTTCTTGTGGAAGGGAAGAAGATATATGCCAGATTCGACTTTGAGGATGACTGGGGGCGTCTCGTAAGAAAGGAAATATATCTTCTTCATCGGCATGATGTCTCTTCCTATAATAGGGTTTAATGGTGTCCTAGATGGCTGTAGTAAAGCTGGATGGTATATGGAGAGCTCTACCGGATGTTGATGATAGTGGGGAGAAAAGGGGGTTCTATAAGGTTGATTATGATGACTCCCAGTGGTATGATATTAGAGTACCTGGGCACTGGCAGGAGGAGATAGAGGATCTGAAAAACTATTCAGGTGTGGTATGGTATCGGAAAAAATTTAATTGGAAAGGCAGTAATAGGAGGGTATGGCTACGTTTTAGGGGTGTATTCTATAAAGCAAAAGTCTGGCTAAATGGTGAGGAACTAGGGGGGCATGAGGGATACTTCGCATCCTTCAAGTTTGATATAACAACAATAATCCGGGAGGAAAATGTCCTTGCGGTAAAGGTGGAGAGTAGGGATGAGGAGGACATAAACAGGAAGGTACAGGTAGGGGGAATATTCTATCATTGGGACTGTCGAGATCCAACATTTAATCCAGGAGGGATATGGGGAGGTGTTGAGATCTATGAGACAGGGGACGTATGGATAGAGAGGATAAAGGTAATACCGAGAATACATGAGGGATACGCTGAGGTTGAGGTGGCTGTATGGATTAATAGTGCCATTAGTAGCAATGTCAGATTAGTGGCGAATATCTCGCCAAAGAATTTTATGGGGAAGGAAATAAGACTGGAGAAGGAGGTATCTGTAAAACAAGGTAATAACTTTTTCATGTTTAGGATCCGTATTGATGACCCCAAGCTCTGGTGGACATGGGATCTGGGCAAGCAGAATCTCTACACTCTTAGACTTGAAGTCCTAATAAACAACGAACCTAGTGACTCTAAGGAAGTAATATTCGGCATAAAAGAAGTAAGGCTTGTCAAGAAGAGGAGTGGCTGGGTATTCTACCTGAACGGTAAAAGAATCTTCATCAGGGGCACAAACTATGGACCGACAAGTCAAAGATTAGCATATGTCACAAGGGAAGATATGGAAAGAGACGTAAGGATGATGAGAGAGGCAAATATAAATATGGTTCGCATCCACGCGCACATATCACCAGAACTCCTATCAATCTTTGATGAGTATGGGATACTGGTGTGGCAGGATTTCCCACTCCAATGGCAATACAGCAAAAAAATAAAGAGAGTAGCAATAGAAAACGCCAAAGAATTCATCCATGTAATTGAAAACCATGCATGCTTAGGCATAATCTGTTGTCATAATGAACCCTTCAAATTCCCAACAAAAAAGGATATTTTGAGCGGTACAATAGCGTTTGTTTTGTCGCTACTATTATCACTATTATTTGGTACATTGGGCCTAAGATTAGGATCTGTATGGGTGAGGATTCCACTATGGATTGACATAATCCATCTCTTGGAAAAGAATTTTGGGCCAATAAGAATAGGAACACTCATAGGCATAGCATTATTATTTATGCTATACCCAGCCATGGCGTTAGCAGCAGGAGGATACGAGGCATTAATCAGCACAATAATACTGGGAGCATTACTACCGTGGGATGTGACTCTATTCTTCGTCATATTCCTATTCTGCTTTGGTAATTCGGTAGCAACAATAACATGGAACTGGAACAAGAACGTGCTGGACAAGAACCTAGAAAAAACAATGAGAGAGGAGGATATGGGAGTGCACCCAATATTGAGACACTCGGGAATGTTCGGTTGGTTTATTGATGGCATGGACATACACATATATGATGGCTGGTATTCTGGATGGCTCATACCGCTTAGGAGGTTTAGGGGATACAGACATGTGGGACAGTTTAGGGGACTATTTAGGAATGTTCCCAGATTCGTGTCTGAATATGGAGCCCAAGCGTTTCCATCAATAGAAAGCCTCATGAAGATGTTACCAGAAAACATAATCAACGCTATAAGAGAAAAGGGCTTCGGAAAAGCATATAGAGAAATGGCGAGGTATCTATCAAAATACCACCAATATCAGCCGAATTTTATGAGGCTGTGGATAGACCCACAAAAATATGGGACACTAGAAGAGTTCATAGAGGCAACACAGGAGTATCAGGCAGAACTGATAAGATTCTATAATGAGTACTGGAGATCTAGGAGATTTAGTCCAGTCGGCGGAGCAATGCAATTCATGTTTACAGATATAGCCCCCCTCATAACCTGGGCTGTTGTGGACTACTGGAGAAAACCAAAGAAGGCATATTACGAACTAAAGAAATCATTCCGACCACTCCACATATTTATGGAATGGCCAAAGCCTCGATATAAGCCCGGGAAGAAATACCGGCTCAAAATATACATCGTTAATGACTACCACAAAAAATTCCAGGGGGAGGCATCACTAAAACTTGATGGAGACATCATATGGACAAAAAACATAGAAATACCTCCCGACTCACTACAAAAACATATGGTCCCAGTAGTGTTTAGAAAGAAGGGAATCAGTAAGGTAGTCCTAGAGCTAAGGGTAGGGGAAGAAAGAATAGTGAACGAATACATGATCCGCGCAAAATAATAGTTGTACCACTCAATATGTAATGTCCGTATATAAAAGTTCTTTTATCCTTCTACTGGGGTGATATCTAATGTCACCACTACAAGATATGGTTGTTAATGCCGTTAAGGAGTTGAGGGATAGTGTTGTTACTGTCGTTACTACGAGAATAGCTTATGATTTCCTGATGGAGCCAGTACCTGTAAGAGGCGTTGGGTCCGGCTTTATTGTTAATGAGGAGGGCCACGTAATCACGAACTATCACGTGATAGCTGGGGGAGAAATACTGAAAGTAATAACCCCAGATGGTGAGATGAGGGAAGCAAGGGCTCTTGGTGGGGATCCAAGGTTTGATATCGCGGTTCTAGATATTGCTGGTAGTGGGTATAAACCAGCAAGAATAGGGGATTCAGACAAGATAAAGGTAGGCCAAATAGTCATCGCTGTTGGTTATCCCCTCGGCTTAATAGGTGAGCCAACAGTAACTATAGGTGTTATATCAGCACTCCACAGGACAATAAGAGCACCAAATGTTACATTGGAAAACGTAATACAGACCGACGCAGCAATAAATCCTGGGAACTCTGGTGGGCCTCTAGCGACAGTAAGTGGGGAGGTTGTGGGGGTAAACACAGCCATAGTGCCCTTTGCTCAGGGGATAGGATTTGCGATACCAATAAACACAGCGATCAGAATATATAAGGATATAATGGAGTATGGGAGAGTAATATTGCCATGGTTGGGTGTGTATGTTGCCACCGTTAATAAACCAATTGCCCAATATTATGGTCTCCCAACAAAACAAGGGGCGTTGGTGATGAAGGTAGTACCATACTCGCCAGCATATAAAGCTGGGCTTAGGCCAGGAGACATAATAATTCGGATCGACAACGAGGACATAAAGTCTGCGGAGGATCTTTCAGGCGCCATAAGAAGAAGGAGGATAGGTGACACAATAACGATAGAATTCTGGAGGGGAAGGACAAGCTATAAGGTAAAGACAGAGCTTGAGGCACCACCAACAATATTCTAGATGGAACAATAATTTGTTGTCTCCATGGCTGGTGGAGTAACATGGATGAGATCGCATATAGAAGAAGGGTATTCGCAATACTCTATGTGGGTACATTCATGTTTAGGTTAGCATTTGGGTTATCACACTTTCTTGCCATAGCAATAGTCTCGTACTTATTCTGGAAAAAAATCGGCATACCAGCTATCGTGGCTATAGCATTAGTATCATTCGCAATATCGTTTTCCTTTATTGAGGGTCTATTTGCTGGTGTTACTGGGTACGCGACAGATATACTTGATGCTAGGATAGTATTATTATTGTCCTCGCTAATAGCATCACTATCAATGATCATATATATCGCCGCAGGAATATTTTATGCCGAACTGTGGTTCTTCCTCATTGTGCTGATGCTTGGGCATGCCATACATGGGATAGCGTCATCCTTCAAGGTAACACCAACATTAGCCATAATATCACGCTTCACGGTATATGAAGAAAGAGCAAAAATGATGGGGATATATGATATGGTTCTTATGTATGGCCGCATATCTGGCTTAGCTCTAGGGGGGGTGGTCTATGCCATCTTTGTTGGGCATGATGGGAACCCATTGGAGGGACTAAAAGGATTCATCATACTCTTCATACTCTTTGTGGCTGTTGGTCTAATGTTCTATGTTGGTCTTCCACATATTCCTCCAGAACGGAAGGGAAAGGTAAGTCATCTGTGGTCTAGACTTTTCAGCCATATTGGTGCTGGAGCAAAAGTCATGTTCGGTGGGTTACGGAGGGATCTCGGGCTGACGTGGTTTATGTTGGCGTGTCTATGGGGGCTGGCATTTACGTTGGGGCCGTTCATATTGCTCATAGACTTTGGGATAGATGTGGAATCCTCTGGCTTTATATCCGCCATAATCACTCTATTCATTGGGGGGACATCCCCCTTCTGGGGCCTTGTTGCCGATAAGATTGGTAGGAAAAAAACCGCCACGATTGGTGTTTTAGGACTACTAATCACGGTAATACTTGCTATTGTCGCCATAAAGATATTTGGTATAAGCTATAAGGACATAAAGTTCTACATAATACTTGCGCCAGGAATATTCTGCTTGGCATCAATAGGCCCTTCATTCCTAGGTAGGTTGGGCGATACAGCGATTGCTGGTGAGAGGGGTATTGTCTCTAGCGGTTTTCAGTTCGTCACAAGCATGGGTGAGGTAACCGGGATAGTTGTTGGAGGGATAGGATATGTATTGGCTCACGAATATCTTGCAGGTACGTCCTACGCTCCACTTAGCGGTATAATAGGGATAGGGATCCCAGGGCTATTCTTCTTCTTCGCCACAATATTCTTTGGGCTCCGACTGAAACATGATGAGGTTGTTCTACGTGAGATCCAGGAGCTCATGAAGCGAAAGAGCGTGGAATAATCCTGAATCTTATGTCCGTGGGATCATTTTTTTCAAAACTTTTTTAGTTGGTGGTGGTAATATATAATTATGGTTAGAATGGTTTGATTCCTTGAGTGAGGAGCTAGACAAGCTCGAGGAAGTCCTAGAAAAGAAAACTAAGGAAGAACTCTATGGGGGGATCCTACCGATACCCCGGTCATCTTCTATCGAAAGAATACTTAATAGGTTAGGATATACTATCACCAAGATAGAGATGTTTCTTAGCTCATCTGCGAATGTCCCTAAGGTGAGGGGGGGATTATTTGGTGTGTCACTACTTGTGGCACTTGGAGTATCGACTATAGACCTGCGGGTATCGATAATACTCCTAGTATTCTTCATATTACTACATTTCCTGTTTTATCCAGATATGGTGTTCTTGGTGGGGAGGTTTTTGTCGCATGTTATTTATGATCTACTCAAGAAGGGGACAATAGCATCGATACTTACCCCCAAGGAGATTGTGGATAAGTTGAGAGCCACGGAATATGTCCTGTATGCCTCGATTCCATTGCTATTTTTATCATTTCTGAATGGTGGACTGATCATCGCTATATTCAGGATAATAGGCATAGTAGTGCTTGTTGTTTCAGCAATAACCTATTACTATTTGAGTACTGCGCTAGAATGTTGGGAGAACCCAACTAGAGAGATAAGAGAAAGGGATGTGCTATCCTGGAGGTTCTTCTTCTTAGTGCTAGTGTTCGTCTCGGCATCAATATCCCTATACACAATGTTGCCACCTAAGTTTTCTAGTCTATTTGGGTGGGTGCTTACGGTACTCTCCTATGCTCTTGTCAGCACAATAATTGCTGTTCCAAGTTTTCAGGCTGCCCTCCACGTGACAACACTGTGGAGGGGTATTGACACCCGGAAACTATTTGAGGAAATAGAGAGAAGTGTTAGGTGGATGATATGAAGGAAAAAGCATACTTAGTTGAGTCAGTGAGGAGGGGATGGCTGATGAACATTATCAATATGTATGGCCTACTGTCCATTCTCCCATATTATATATTGATAGGGAGAGGCATGATTGATGTATTAGTATATTCGCTAATACTTATATCCGCTGGATCCCTCATCCTTCTGAAGGCGTCCATCAGGCTGACCTCCAAGTTTAAGGCGAAGATGCTCAGGGATATCCAGGGGAAAAACATAATGAGATTGGCCTACGGAGGCTTCTATGGGTTTATAATCCCGCAGGTATCTCTGATATTCATACCAATAATGATAACGGTGACGATGGCTGTCAGTATGATGGATGTCGTGATATATCTCAAGGTGGCAATAATCTCAGTGGTTCTCTTTGTGTTGATAGTCCTATTTACATATAGGAATGTGAGGATTGTCAGTGCCAATATTCATAGGATGATTGAGTACCTGAAATCGGCCTGAGGGTGGTAGGCATAAAGGTCTTCTGGATATTATCGAGTAAGGGTGGTGCCGGAAAAACACTGTTCACAATGTGCCTCCATAGGGCATTCTATAATACAAAACTTTTCGATCCCAGAAGTACGATCCTTATAGATCTCAACACGCAAAATAAAGATCTATTCAATATACTCAAGAAAGTGGCTAGTGGTGAGCCGGAGACACTAAATATTGATGTCCAAGGGAGGACCATCGGTGTATTCTCTCTCAGACTTAAGGGAGAAAAGATGCGTATATTGTCTCCAATCATGTCTCCCGATCTAGCAACTCGTATAATTCTCCCAATAAAGGTATCAGCAATCCTTGGGAGTGATGTTGCTATTGTTGATACAAACCTAAACCTACATACATTCCACACACTAGACAAGAAACGTTTGGAAGGGATCAGGAGGGAACTGGAAATCATATGGTCGGATATGGAGGAGATAGACCCGATATTTTTCTTCATATGGACAACTGGGAGCATAACTAGGTATCTGAGCGTGTCAAAAGGCATGGATATCTTTGAAATCGAGGCGATATTTGAGAGCATAAAAAAACTGGCGTGGGTCTTTGGGAGACAATCCGATATATTCTCTATGAGGAATATTATTGTTACAATAAACTCAACTCTATGGATATATAACACAATAACGATGCTCAGGATAATCTTGGGTAGTCTTCAGGAAAAACTGTTGAAGTCGCTACATATGAGAGAAAATATTGCGTTATACAGCTTTACTAGGATCTCGAAGGATATCATTCTGAGGGCGTCAAAACTTACGGCTGAAATGCTGGCGGCGGTCTCTGGCAGAAAACCACTATTTAGGTATCTGGAACCCATGTATATGCTATCCCTATACCACATACTCTTCGGCGGCTCGATGGAAATATTGGAGAAAATAGTCAAGGAAGTCAAGATCCCGGAGGGACTGAGATTATTCGTAGAAAAACTCAGAGATGAGAAATCGGTGGATCGTGTGCCCCTGAACCTATATGTTGTCCCTCCGTCTCCAGATGTTCATAATGTTATGCCATTCATTTTTTCGGGTCAGCTCCTAGGAGAGAATGATATAAGGACGATACTTGGGGACGAGGACGCTGATGAGCTCCCCTATAGACTTGTTGCAGATCAGGCCATATATCTCGCACGATACTTAGACTATTTCTTCGTTCTGAGGGAGCGTGCTGGTACTGCATGATCATGCCTTGAATGTGTTTATTAGGTCATCAGTCCAGAATTGCCGCATGTTTTCAATGTCCTCTTGACCAATCTGTATGCCTTCTGAGTCAAAACTTAGATCCTTTATGTGGGCCCTATCATCATAGTACACCAGTAGTAATTTTGATTGCTCTTGGACTTTTGGATCACTATTCAGTAGTTCCCTTACGATAATCGGGGAGTTTGTTAGGAATACTATTTGTTTCTTTTCATTCAGCGCTATATCCGCACTTATTCTGAATAATGCATGCTGCATTCTTGGGGACATTATGGACGGCTCAAGAATAATCACAGTGTCTTCTCTACCCGTACCAAATAGCACGGCGAGTGTGGGGAGAAGGCTTATGAAGTCTAGGTCAAAGAAGTTCGTCTTTTTCCAAGAGTTGGAGAGTCTATATTCTATCCCGAGCGATGATGGGGGGATGTATTTCAATCTGACCGCTATATCTCCAGCCTCCCTAAGGAATGTCCCCAATCTCTGTGAGCTCTCTAGATCCGAAAATATGTCGATCAGTTTCTTAGCAGCCAACGACCTCATGCTTTCAGTCCCGAGGGATTGATATCTCTCTATGAACCAAGACCTTATGTCGGCATAATGTATGGAATCCAGAATCCCCGATAATAACCCACTAAAATTCACGGCTGGAAAATTATTCGACCTCTCAGCGATAGTCTTCTTATCTATCTCTATCTTCCAGGTCCATACCTCATGCCTAGCAACACTAAACATTATGTGCTCGTTAATTATCAGTCTCAGCATCGTTACCCTATCCCCAAGAATCTCCAAATATAGGTCCAAGATATCAATCCTCTTGAACTCATCGGAGTACTTATCGAAAGCAACGGGGGATGCACTAAAGAGAAGAGAGAAAAAGGATTCGTGGAGATTCTTCCTGAAGTTTCTGAACCTGAGATAAAGGATGATGGGCTTGCTTGTGCTCCCATTATACACGATCTCCTCGAAGGACCCAAAACTTATCTTTGGTGTCGTATACCTAACATTCAGATTCGACATTACTCCTCCAAGCAGGCAGGGAGCCATAAAGAGTGCGGCCTTAACGGAGGAGACGCCGAGCACGACATTTATCCTCTTGAGGCTGACATCGATACCCTTATCATCCACAAACCCATAGTTGGACACGAAAAAGTTTGTCAGCATAAGACGCACACCACCAAGTAAAGAAATGGAAATCAGAAAATAAAAGTATTCTCAAAATCTTACAAGTTTCACATAGTATTGTGGAGATCCCCTGTGGATGAAGGAAAGTACTATCTAGAATGTATGGGCTGCGGAGGGAAATTCAAAGATATTGAGAATCCATGCCCCCTATGCGGCAGCCAGCTATTCGTGAGATATACAGAGGTAAAACTGGATATTCGTGATACCCCCAGCATGTGGAGGTACATTGATCTTTTACCAATAGATACGGACTCAAGTATAGTATCCCTAGGAGAGGGATATACGCCCCTCATGAGGGCCGAGAGAATATCAAAAATACTGGGGACACAAGAACTATACCTTAAGGACGAAACGCGAAACCCAACAGGTTCATTCATCGACCGCGGGGTATCCGTAGAAATATCTAGGATTCAGCGTAGATATAAAAGGATCGTGTGTGCCACTTTAGGTGATACTGGAGCATCCCTATCAGCCTATGCTGCGAAAGCTGGGATAAAACCCATAATCTATGCGCCAGAAAAAATAAACATCGGCAAGCTATATCAGATGCTCCTATGTGGGGCTGAGGTTCTTATCACTAAGAACTATGAGGAAGCCCTCATGTTAGCCAAGACCCATAAGACTAACGAAAAAGTATTCAGCGAGTACTCCCCGTACTATCTTGAGGGAATAAAAACCATAGCCTACGAGGTGATGGAGCAACTAAACTGGAAAACCCCAGATTTTGTTGTTGTACCCATGGGTACTGGGGGTCTAATAACGATGATATGGAAGGGAGTTAGGGAGCTCCTAGAGCTGGGCCTCATAGAGGATACTCCAGGGCTTATTGGTGTTCAGATAGAGGGAGCGGATCCGATAGTTAGGGCGTTTAGAGGGGAGGAAACAGACTTCTTGAGGGGCAAAACAATAGCTATAGATCTTATGGTGAGGAGACCTATGCTACAAAGATTCGCTATTAGTGCCATCAGAGAAAGCAATGGGATCGCCATAAGCGTGGAGGATGATGTCATCCCACGGTATATAAAGATGCTTGCGGAGGGGGAAGGAATTATCGCTGAACCATCGGCGATAGTACCCCTAATCGCCCTAAAGAAGTTGCTGGATCTTGGAGACATACTCCCAAGCGAGAGTGTGATTATTATAATAACAGGCTCAGGCCTCAAGACGATAGACTCACTCCAGGAGATCGTACCGATCGAGGATATATCCCTGAGGCTTATGGGTATTCCAGAAAAAACCACGATAAGAAAAATTGGGGAGACAAAACTGATGATACTAAATTTGCTATCCGAGGGAATGATGCATGGATACGAGATAAGGAAGAAGTTGAGGGAAAAGTATGGGATATCCTTAGCCCTATCGACAATATATCAGCATCTACATGAACTCATGAATTATGGGCTAATATCCAGGGTTGGTAGGAAGACAAAAAACAAGACCAAATACTGCTACTTTCTGACGAGGTCTGGAAGAAAACTCATAGAGAAGCATGAATCATAAAGTCAAAAACTGAGGGGCTAGAGGTAGAAAATAGGTCAGATACCAATGAGTTTTCGTCCAGATTTACCAATGAATTTTTTGATGATCTTTGAAAGCACACCACGGGTATCGAGAATCCTTATGAATGAATCAGCCATGACATCAGCAAGCCCTTCACGTATAACTGTGTGGAGGTGTACATGTATCATTGGTTCTGGATAACCAACGGGGCTTACATAACCAAGAATCCTAACTGTCTCAAGTGCCTTGGAGTCGGCATTTCTTCGTGAATCCAAATCGCTTCCAAGAATGTTGCGTGGATAAGTATACTGTATGACGAAATCCCTATACTTTACATATATGATACCGTACAGGCCATACTCCCCATATACCTCATCAGCTATTTCTGGAATAACACTATGTGTTGCCTTCCTGAGGTTGTTTTTCTTCCCAGTTCTTCTGGTCACATATTTTCCAGAGGCTGGTACTTCAAGCTGGCCTGTATGCATGAGATATTCTCCATCATCCAGCGAGAAGTCTAGTGCGAATGCATCAGTGAACATTCTGAATAGTTTATGGTCAAGCTTTTTAGTTAGTATTCTGCTTTCAGGCTCTTTGTTGAGCCATAACAATGGAACTTTTTTCCTTCTTGCAGTACTCAGGAGTCTCCTTAGTCCCTCCATCATGAAGTTTGTCTCCATGAACATCGCTATAAAGTTTATGAGGGATATTTCTCCTTCCTCTGGTATCGAAAATTTTTGATCCACCGAATCCAATATCTCTTCAATATTCCTGACATAGCTTGATAGGAACGTACTCACGATTTTTCTTGGTTCGTTAGTATCACCAAAAATATCTCTTCTTAGTATTTTGAGTGTTGTATCACTTATGGTATCGCATAGGTCTATAAATTGCTGTTCAGCACTCCTAGCGTCATCAGTTTGGGTCTCTAGGTACTTGGTAAATATACCATAAACATCACGGTATAGGTGCTCGATCCCCCATCTCGCAGAGAGGAGTGTGGATATGTATGAGCCATCAAGAACAGCAAAGTCAACATTGTTATTATCTATCATGTATGTGGTCGTTATGAATTCCATACCCTTCATTATATTGTTTGCACGTGTACCAACATAGAATCTTGGGATAAGTATGAGAAAACATATGTCCGGGGTCAACACATATTTCCTAACAAAGCGGGCTTTTTCTCCCCCAATCTCGAAAAGTAGTGATGAGGCTGAGAAGACAGCAACTCCTGCCCCTCTGCGTTCAGATATTGCGTTACTACCATCAGTAAAGACACCAATAACACTGTCTCCGATACTTATTTCGCTTAGTAACCCAAGCCTTATAGCATTTGGATACTTCTCACTAACAATATGCTTGAAATCTGATAGTTTCCTGAGGAGTTCGTTGGGAGACCCAATAGACAACATACTCTTTAATCTATCCGCTATTATGTTACTCACTACTGGGATCACCAGTGAAAAACTCAGTTATCTTCAAGCCCTTATCTCTCTTTTCGCTATCCGTTTCTTTGAGTAGTTTTCCATATCCCTCGTATAGCTGGTCTATGATCTCATCAAGGTCTTCCTCAGACAATTCCTGTGACCACTCCTCAGAAACATTGATATCTCTACCCCCGAGCTCTATATCGATCCCAAATTCCTCCTTGGCTACATGCCTGAATAGGTCGATCTTAGCAATACATGGAATGGGAACAGAGAAGCCTGAAATTAAGGCCTCACCAACCCCAAGCCCAGCCAGAGATCTCGTAAGGTACCAAGTAATATCCTCTATCGACTCCATGATATATCTCTGATCCGAGGGATTAACAAGCCTAAGAGCGATGAGAGTACCACACTGAGCCAGAACAGTACTGGAAAGATCCTTTGGTCTCTGGGAAACAATAATAAGCCCAGTACCAAACTTCCTCCCCTCCTTCGCAATCCTCTCAATTATACTCTTAGATGGAGCATAAGTATCCCTAGGAGCATATACATGTGCCTCCTCAACAGCGACTATTGTTGGTATAACCCTCCCCTTAAGCTTTGCCTCCACGGTAACCCTAAAGAGGGACCTAAGTAGCATGGAAACAACCGCGGTTTGTACGTCAGATGGTACACCTCCCAGAGCAATTATTTTGAGGCCAGGACTAATGATAGGCTCAATAACCTTCCTAAAAACAGCTTTAGGGTTATCTTTCACACTCAGACATTCACATGGGTTAAAAATGAACTCGTACTCAGCACTATATCTTGCATCCTCAAGCTTATCCAATAGGGAATCAATAGAGTCCCTCCTAGCACCGGATCTTCCGATCCTCTGGATGAGCTCTTCAATATCGAAATACCTCGGAACATCCAGATAGGCTCCCTTTATATCCCTAAGGGCCATCCTAAGGATTCTTCGTTGCGTACTCGCTTGTGTCCCCAAACCGAGTAGGGAGAACCACTCATCAATATTCAGAAACCAGTATGGTATCTCCAAGTTTTTGAGTGCATCCTTCATTTCGAGCTCCTGCTCGATTATATCGCGATACTTACCAACGGGACAATATATTGTTACTTTTCCCCGGGAAACCCTGTTTATTGCTGACAAGCCAATATATTCTGAGTGTGTATCAATAAGAAGAATCCTTGCGGCCGGGAGACCCTTGAGTATCCTAACAATAAGTGTTGCGAGGGTATTAGACTTGCCAGCGCCTGTCATTGCTAGGATGGCCACGTGTTTTGTCGCTAATTGGTTAAGATCTAAGGATACTCGAACCTTAGGGTCGTTTGCTAGAGTGCCTATCCTTATGTGGTTCTGGTCATCTCTTGAGAATATCTTATTTAGCTCGCTAGCACCCATGAGCTCAACGATATTTCCAGGGCTTGGTATGGCATCATATTTCCTCTCTATTTTGCCATCACCAGTAAGCGTACCAACGACAGTAACTAAGATATCGTTCCTTCTCAAGATGAGTTCATCATAATGCTCTGGAAACATTGAGAGGGATCTTGCCTGCCTATATAGCTCGTCAGAAAGTTCGAGGGAGGCCACAATAGCGATCAGGTCCCTACCAGAATCGGTCTTGATTCTTAGGAATTGCCCTCTACGTCCAACATATTTTAGATCCTCATCGTCAAAACTTACCCTTATATAATCTCCACGGACCTGGACTACCCGTCCCTTCACAACCATGGTATCACCAGATTATATTACCCACCATATAAGTTTCAATAGGATTATAAATGAGCATAACTGCTTTATGAATATGCACCATTTTTGTTCTATTTTTTGTCATCTTGGGTGGGTGTGCAAAATGTATGTGAAGAAGCATGGCCGCGATTTTGAGTTCCCAGACTATAAACCGAATTATCCGAGGAGCCCAAGCTTTAGGCTTAAACACGTAAGGGTTGAGCTCAAACTACATGTATACGAGAGAAGGATCGAGGGGAGGGCAACACTTAGACTCCAGAGCATAAAGAAGGGGCTGTCAAGCATCGACCTTGATGCTGTTGATATGACAATAAGGAGGATTGTGGAGGGCGAGAAAGAGCTGGACTATAGCTATGATGGAAGCAAACTCACAATATATCTTGGCCGTGAACTTGATGTGGATGAGGAACTAAAAGTAACCATAGACTATGAAGCGAGTCCCAAAAAAGGTCTCTACTTTATACTACCAAGCAAGAGATATCCTGATGTTGTCCCCCAAGTATGGTCGCAGGGAGAGACCGAGGATAACCGGTACTGGATACCCCTATATGACTATCCAAATATGAAGTGTACCTCGGAACTAATAGTGTATGCCCCAAAAGACTTTGTTGTTTTTGCTAATGGAAAACTCATGGGTACTAGGGAGAGTGGGGATTGGAAGGTGTGGCATTGGGTTATGGATAAACCCCACTCAACATACCTAATAGCCCTAGTGGCGGGACAGTTTGATGTTGTTGAGGAGGAAGTGGATGGAATAAAGCTTGTATATGCGGTGCCGAGGGGGAGGAGGGATGATATACAGAGGACATTCTCCAGAACTCCAGACATAATTAAGTTCTTCTCCGAATATATCGGGGTCCGATACCCATGGGACAACTACAAGCAGATATGTGTATCCGAATACATATATGGGGGGATGGAGAACACCACGATAACAATACTCATGGATTATACACTCCATGATGAGAAGGCACACATGGACTATGAGAGTGAGCCCCTCGTGGCTCATGAGGCAGCACATCAGTGGTTTGGCGACCTAGTAACAACAAAGGACTGGGCGAACATATGGCTCAATGAGTCATTCGCCACATATCTCCAAGCATTATACACTAGGCACTGGAAAGGGGAGGATGAATTTATCTATGAAATGATAAGGAACATGGATGCCTACCTGAGGGAATACAGTATGAGATATTCGAGACCCATAGTGACGAGGGTATTCAAATATTCGAGTGAGGTATTTGACGCACATAGCTACCCAAAGGGGGCATTAGTCCTTCATACGTTGAGGTCGATAATCGGGGAAGACAAGTTTAGGGAGGTCCTCAAGGAGTTCCTTGAGAAATTCAAATTCAGGAATGCCGATACCGAAGACTTCAGGAAGGTTGTTGAGGAGGTTGTTGGGGGCGATTTTGAGTGGTTCTTTGACCAATATGTCTATAATGCTGGGCACCCTAAACTCACTATAAGCTACAGTTATGATGCCGAGAACAAAATGCTTAAAGTATCGATAAAGCAGACACAAAAGGAGGACTGCTGGGATATATACCGGATACCACTAGAGATAAGGATAAAAACAAAGAATGGTGCAATAGAGAGAACATTTTGGGTCACGGAAAAAGAACAAACACTCTACATCCCAATGGAGGAGAAGGCCGACACGATATGTGTCGACCCAAAATTCAAAGTATTCGCGATACTAGAAATAAAGCACGGACTCGAACAACTAATCCGTGAGCTAGAGTGTGATAGCGTTTACTGTAGGATACTTGCGGCAAGATCGCTATCAAAACACAAGAGCTCTAAGGCAATAGAGGCACTAAAGAAGGCAGTAATAACGGACAAGTTCTGGGGCGTAAGTGCTGAGGCAGCATTGGCCCTAGGAAAAATAGGGACGGAGGAGGCACTAGAAGCATTATTGGAGGCCGAACAAAAAGTCAAACATCCGAAGGTAAGGAGGGCCATAGCCAAAGCCCTAGGAGAATTTAGAGAAGAAAAAGCAGCAGAAAGACTGGTAGAGATCCTAGAGAACGATGAAGAAAGCTATTATGTGAGGTCAGAAGCAGCAACAAGTCTAGGGAAGACAAGATGGGGGAAGGCATATAAGCCCCTAACAAAAGCACTAAAAGTATCATCCCATAACGATGTAATAGCAAGGGGGGCACTAAATGGACTGGCAGAACTCGGCACCGATGAAGCATTTGAAAAAATAAAGGAATATACAAAAATAGGGAAGCCAACATTGGTACGAGCAACAGCTATAGTCGCATTGGCAAAGTTCCCAGAGAGGAGGGAGGCAATAGATATGATAATTGAGGCAGGCAAGGATGAGAACTTCAGGATAAGATACGCAGCAGTAATGGCTGCTGGGGAAATGTTGTCTCCGAAGCTCCTGCCAATGCTCGATAGGATAGCATCAGAAGACCTCGATGAGAGATTAAGAAGAAGGGCGAGAGAGGTAGCGAGAAAAATAAGGAAACACATGGAGAAGGGAACAGAATACAAAAAACTACGGGAAGAAATAGAGAAAATAAGGGAAGAAAACAGAAAACTACTAGACCGCATCTCTAGGATCGAGGTCAAGTCATGATCAAATCTCTCCTAGCGATGTTTTTCACACTATTCGATGTTGAGCTTTGGACAGAGTGTGTTGATTGGACATATATCACATTTTGGTTTTCTTGATGTGCAGAATTTCTTTCCCAGTATGATTATTAGTTTGTGTAGTCTGTCATAATTGTCCACAAAGTCGAACAGTTCTACATATGCTCTTTGTATCTCATCATAATTGCTGCTTTTCGCTATCCCCCAGCGAATAGCTATTCTTTTTGCATGTGTGTCTATCCCCATGATTCTCTTCCCGTATATTGCTAGGAGCACATCCACGGTTTTCTTTCCGATCCCCTCAATACTCAATAAGGTCTGCCTTATATGCTTTATGTCGTGTGTCAATAGCTCATTTATGTCTAGGCCATGAAGTACTTCCTCTGCGAGTCTTTTTATGGTTTTTGCTTTCTGTTTGTATAGCCCAGATATACGTATAGTTTCTTCAAGTTTTTCTAGGGGAACGTTAGCGAGGATTTCTGGACTTGTCCCTATTTCCTCCTTAAGCCTCTTAAATGCTGCTATGGAGTTCTTCTCGCTGGTGTTTTGGCTGAGTATTATAGATAGCAGAATCTTGAATGGATCCTTAGCATAATCAACGACAAATTGTCCTTGATCGAGCGATATAGACCTATTAAGTATCTCCCATACCCTTCTAGCCCATTTTTTATCCCTACGGTGCAAAACCTACACCCACCATCCGATCAACATAAACGAAAATTACCGATAAAGCAAGGATAACCTGTGAAACCATCCGTTGTCTTATCTAGAAATAATACCTCCAGTGAAGATCGATGTTACAATGTACCTGAGTTGCCTATACTTCTAGGTTTTCTACAATGTTTCTTATCGCATCTACCAGTTTTCGGGTCAATTCTGGGTCAAGAAGACCATCTTTAGTTTCTATGGGGGTGCAAATAGATATTTGCGATAATACTGGTGAAGGAGTCACTTTTTTCTCATGTATTTTGATGATATGTTCATCCCACAATAACCATAATTCTCGTTTCACATCATACATGCTAGTTATTCGAAAGAAGTATGTTAGTGGGGCCCTTATGCTTGATAAATTAGGAGGTAGTGGGGCTGCTATAGTCACGTATGCTCCATAAAGTTGTGCTACTCCATAAATTCGCTCCATCTGTATGGCCGCACTATATATTTCTATGATGGTGTCTTCTAATTCTACGAATATGAATTCTCCACTAGTAAGTAAATAGTCCACTCCCTTTAGAGTATTTGGAGGTAGATAATGAACCTTGAACTTGTCAAGAATTCTCCGAAAGAACATATCTACAAATGGCTCTCCGAGGCTATGTAGGCTCATTTCTTAATCCTCTGAGTATTTGTTCTAGTTTCTTTGCTTTTTCTCTGAATTCTTTCCCATCCAGATTGGTGAGCTCCACTAGCTGATCCATTAGGTCATCATATTTATTGGTGTCGATTATGCCCATCTCAAATAGCCTATCTAGGGACTTATGGAGGCTCATTAAAATCCTGTTTTTTAGTGGTATGGATACATCAATAGCACTAATAATCATTTGTTCTAGTTTCTTTGCTTTTTCTCTGAATTCTTTCCCATCCAGATTGGTGA
>CAZVPA010000001.1:64882-75130 GCA_964628995.1 uncultured Nitrososphaerota archaeon
TAGGTCATCATATTTATTGGTGTCGATTATGCCCATCTCAAATAGCCTATCTAGGAGTTCATGTATTGACCTGAATTCTCTGTGTTTAATCAAGACTTTCAGGATACCTGTCCGGTAGAGGATATCTATGATGAATTCTGATTCTATTGGTCTAGAAGAAATATGGGCACTCTCCATAGGTAACACCTCTGAGGATGATGAGATAACCTCTGACTATGATTGGGCCCCCCATTTCATAAGGAACTCAAAAAATCTTAAAAAAGGCGCGATTTTGGGATAGTGATCATGGTGGTGGTTTTTGTATAAGGTTTACTATGAATTCTTCCAGTTCATATATTTTTCTCAGACTTACAGATTCGTCCTCTCCATGTATGTTGGATTTTTCATCCCAGACACCGAAGGAAATTATTGGTATATTATAGTCCCTAAACCATCCGCCATCGTTCCCTCCAAGCATACCAATAATTGGTAGGGTTCTTCCCGTCGCCTCATATAGGGCATCCCTAGCTATCCTTACAAATGGGTGTTTCTCATCAGTATAGTACCCGGCATGGGTCCTAATGATATCAAGTTCTACATCATATATCGATGTCTTATATTTCATCATCTCGAAGAAAGCCTTTAGTTCAGCCACAGCATCTTTTGGTTCCTCCTCCGGGATGAGCCTCATGTCGAAACCTACTTCTACATCACCAGGGATAACATTGAATGTGGTATTGCTTGTTTTTATCCATGTTAGGGAGAATCTGCCCCAGATATTTGGTATTGGCATACTCCCCGGGTTTTTGAGCTTACTTATTTTCAGACTCCTACTATCTATGAAATCTAGCATCTCCCTGAGGAATATCACGGCCCTATGTAGGGCATTTTGACTCCCTAAGATATAGCCGGCATGCCCCTGTTTTCCTTTTATCTTGATTACTCCATGAACTATACCGCTGGTGCCCACGACCAGACCTAGGGATGACGAATCGAGAACTATAAGTGCGTCAAGACTTACAAATCTATTTCTCGCGATATATCCAGCACCATAATGCCCACCAATCTCTTCATCCGCTACGCACATAAATGTGATATTCCACCTCGACCTAATATTTTTCTTTATGATCCTCCTAAGAGCGCCTAATGCGGCTACGATACATCCCTTATCATCAGCAGCCCCACGACCAAAGACCCTCTCCTCGCCATCTACCTCCTTGATCTCTGCGCCAAAGGGATCAACATGCCATGATGTCCCCGGGGGCACAGTATCAAAATGTGTTAGTAGCCCCAGTGTTTTGTCTGCTCCAACATTATAGTGGGCTACTATGTTTGGTCTATATATCCCATCCTTCGCCTCGTTGTTTCCATCATATATTCTTATCTCCATACCAAGACTATTTATCTCATTGATTATCACATTGGTGATTTCCCTATATCCCTCGATGTTTCCTGTCTGGCTATTTATTGATACGAGTTTTTTCAACAGGGATAGTTCATAGTTATCATTCATTTCGATCCCCAATGTTTTTAATAGAATTTTTGATTTTTTGGTGTGCTTATAGTTTTGTTTCACATTTTTCGGGAGTTTTTAGATTGGGTCTGATGGGTAGTGTGATGGATCGAAGAAGAATAAAGTACTATGTGTTGGCTTTCCTGATAAGGATACCGTTGGTGGCTTTCTTTGCGCATGACTGGGATATGTACGTATTCACGATGACTGCTAGGATGTTCTTGTTGGAGGGGATATCCCCCTATGATCCTGTGGTTAGGGATAGGTTGATAGCGTATATCCCGTATTTCCCATCCCAGTTTTGTTGGTATGCTTATCCTCCCCTCCCCCTACTAATTTTTTCTCTGGGTTATCTCATATATCTATTGTTTACGCATGTGGGCCTTAGGGGGTTTTTCTACGAAAGGTTTTTTGTTGGTTTGGCGATAAGTTTTGGTGACACATTACTGGCATTTTATTCCTATAAGCTTAGCCAGGAACTTTACAATGGAGCTGTGGCCGAAAAAGTGGAGAAGGCTATACTGTTCAATCCATTCATAATTTTTGTGTCATCATTCTGGGGGATGATTGATTGCTGGTCAACAGCATTCCTTATAGCCTCGATCTATTATATGCTCAGAAAGAGATATAATGTGTCAGCGCTATTTTATACCCTAAGTGTACTAACGAAGCAGCTATCCCTCCTCCTTGCCCCTATAGTATTGGCCTATGTTTTTAAGAAGAGGGGTGTTGGGAAAACAATCCAGTATATAGCTCTCGCGACAGCTCTTTTCTTGATGGTCTCCCTACCATTTCTACTAGAACATCCCAAGAACTTCATCTATCAGATATTTCTCTTTCATATCTCTCGTTTTCCTCAAGGCGTCAGTTTGCCTGCTATCATAACACTCTTCATAGCGTCCGCGTTCTTTGGTCTCAACATGAACTCCCCAGCTTTTATCATGATCTCCAACATTATCGATATAGTGAGTATGGCGCTGATGTTCACCATAGTAGTGTTTATTGCTCTAAAGTTCTTATCTGTAGACTCGGATGAAGGAAGAGCATATGTTCTTGCCTATTTCCTGGGGATGGTTACCATTCTGTCTCTTAATAGGATATCAAACCCCCAATATTTTGTTTATGCGGTGGCTTTAGGGATAATATACATGCAGAATGCGGGTAGGGAGGTGGTGAAGCTTGTTAAGTCATTAAGCAACACGATATTATTAATAACGCTACTCATGACATTTGGTGCCATAAACTATTTTTCATATGGGTTCTACATGAAGTTTGCGTTTTTCCGGATGATGTGGCTTTTGTTCGCTAGAAAAGACATCATAATTATTTCTCCACTGATGGCAGTACTCTCAGTATTACTGATGGTATCAATACTGAAACTCCATTTTGTCTTTCTCAAGATATTTAGTGGTATGGGGCTATCACTGAGAATCGATCTATCACATCTATTAGGGCTAAGCAAGCGTACGCCCATAACGAGGCTAAGGGGTACTATGAAGCAGATAGTAGTAGGGGTAGGGTTATCAAAGATGCTTGTCATATTTATCTTATCAATGAGTCTAATGGTAGGTGTAAATATGTACACAAACACAGCAACACAAAGTCATAATACACTAGGGGGCGGGGTCATACATAACACAACTTATGAGAACCAAACGAAGAGGGGTATTGTGGGGGTCTTCTATAAGTGGTATATATCTGTCACCCATGATCCAACAATTCCGAGTGGTGACTGGGAAAAAGCAAAACTTACCCCCCTAGACGGCTATTATGATTCCTCCATAGCCAGACTAAGGCAGGATATAGAACGGATGAGATCAGTCGGTATTGACTTCATAATATCTGATGTAGTATCGGGAGGTGTCGGGATAAGCGAGCAAATACTTGATGTTGTCTCTGAGGAGGGGATGTTTTTCGGCATGTTCATAAATCTGACGAGTTTCTTAGATACAGACCCCCTGATAGGGAGTGTCCTCTATGTTAATGAGTCCAGCAATCTGACAATGAGATACATAGAGTTTTCTCCGACAAATCTTGGGATGATAGAGACAAATATCGGGGACGCTATAAATAGGCTAGTGGATACGGATGGTTATCTATCGGTGAACAACACAACAGTGGTGATTGTTGAGGGGCTTCGGAGGTTTATTCCTGGACTAACATATGAATCCAGAATATTCCTTGCGGAGCATCTTGTGGACATGTACAAGGAGAGATATGGCATAGAGAACGAGTCTGAGATTCTAAGGATAATCTCGAATGAGACTGGTTGGAATATAACTACGATGGATGATCTCGCATACAATTATTATCCATCAAACATAATATTATTCTGGGACGAAAAATATGTGATCTGGACGGAGGCGTTCAGGTATTGTTGGTACTCAGAGATAACCAAAATACTGCCCAACAACTCAATAATAATAGTAATATTGGAGGACATACCATATAGCCTTATAGGCCTAGAAGATGTATTATCGATCGGAAACACATTATTGCTCCCAAGTCCAAGGTATGCCCTATCGCCCAATAAGTTCTGGGAAATAGAGAATATGACGCTAAGGCAGAACGCTAGCATAAAGGTATCCCTAGCGATACCCAACTATATAGCGGATCCAGAAAACAAAATACTGGTCAACGAGTCAAGCTTCTATAATGAGTGCTGGGAATACGCGATAAATAACAGCGTCAACATCACGATAATATATGGATGGAATATCTATGATACTGGATCAGTAATCGAACCAACGGTAGAGTTCGGAAACTATACACTTGACCTGACAGGGTACTTCGTAGCGGCATTCAAAAGAAATGGTAGATGTATTGTTAGTATTGACAAAAACCCCAACGTGATGGGGTACGCACTCAACATTCTGGTGGAGACATATGCACGTAGACTGCCTAATATTGAACGCAAATGAAGTAATAACCCTAAGGGGGTATAGCTTCAAACCGAAGAAAAGAGGCGATCTAAAAGATCTAGCGATAATACCGAGGGGGGCTGTAGCGATACTTCATGGAAAAATCATTGACGTTGGAAAAACGGAGGACATATCCAAAAAATATGATGCCGACATAAAGATAGATGCCGAAGGAAAGATAGTACTGCCTGGGCTGGTGGATCCACATACGCACCTTGTTTTCTCTGGATCAAGAGAGGATGAACTCACACTAAAACTGGAGGGAATACCATACCTAGAAATACTGAAGCGCGGTGGTGGCATACTAAAGACCGTGAGGCTCACTAGGGAGGCAAATACAAAGGAACTAATGGATCAAGCCCTAAAACGTATGGATAGGGCCCTAATACACGGTACAACAACAATGGAGGCTAAGAGTGGATATGGCCTCGACACAGAAAACGAACTAAAAATACTGAGGGTTGTTAGGGAACTCAACAAAGCACACCCAATAGACTTAATACCTACATTCCTTGGGGCCCATGCAGTACCACCAGAGTTCAGGGATGCTTCTGATGAATATGTAAGGCTCGTGATAGATGAGATGCTACCTGCGGTAGCCAGAGAAAAACTGGCCGTATTTAATGATGTATTCGTCGAGGAGAATGTTTTCTCTCCAGAACAAGGCAGGGAGATATTAATGGCGGGAAAGGAATATGGCCTAACACCCAAGATACACGCGGACGAGTTCAACGATCTTGGTGGGGCCAGACTAGCAGCTGAGGTTGGAGCTATGTCTGCAGATCATCTCCTAAATTCCTCGGATGATGGGCTCAGAATGATGGCCGAGAAAAATGTGATTGGGGTTCTCCTACCGGCAACATCTATGGTCCTTATGAAAATGAAGTTTGCTAATGCAAGGAAAATGATCGATATTGGAGTCCCAATAGCCCTAGGTACGGACCTAAACCCCAACTGTTGGGTCGAGAACATGCAGTTTGTCATGACGTTGGCCGTATATTTTATGGGGTTAACACCAGCTGAGGTAATATCGGCATCTACAATAAATGCTGCACATGCTATAGGCCTAGGTGAAGAGATAGGTAGCATCGAAAGGGGGAAGAGAGCAGACATAGTGATAATGGATATCCCAAACCACATGTTTGTTGGGTATATGTTCGGTACAAATCTTGTTGATTATGTAATAAAAAATGGTAAGATCGTGGTTGAAGAAGGAAGGATTATGCACTAGTTGGTGTTGCGATTGGGGGAGGTAGAAATCCTAGGGGAGCAACCAATTTATAGTGGTAGGAAGGTAAGCCTAAAGAAACTTCTCCTACGAATACGTGGAAAAGAAACATTCCATGAGGTCATAGATTTCGGTCAGAGCGTAGCCATACTGCCCTTCATATCGGATGGAGAGGTAATCCTGATAAAGCAATTTAGGGGGCCACTTAGGGGGTGGATCTTGGAGATACCTGCTGGAAAAATCGATGAGGGGGAGGATCCCGAGGATACGTGTGTGAGGGAGCTCATTGAGGAGATTGGGTACCGTCCAAATAGGCTTGAGAAATTAGCATCATGTTACCTGTCCCCGGGATACAGCAATGAGTTGATTCATGTTTTTGTTGCGAGGGACCTAGTATATGTAGGCCAGAAACTGGAGGAACATGAGGCAATACATGTGGTAAGGATGGGGTATGGAGAGCTATTGCGGATGGTTCTAGATGGGAATATTGTTGATGCAAAGACAGTAATAGCGGTCAGCCTATATGAACTGAAGAAGAGGGGGTAAATGGTCAGGAAGATAGCCTTTATATCATCCGCGGTAGTGAAGATACCCAAGGATTTCGAGGAAAAACTCACAGCAGAGGTTGATGGGATGAATGTCGAGTATAGACATCCCGTATTATATGTTGTCCGCCAGACAAGGAAGGATAAGAACTACATATATATCTACTCCGCAAAACCAACATTTGTCATAATGAAGGTGAAGGAAGCCCATGTGGACAAGTTCATAGAATGCATAGACAATATACTATCAATAGTTGGGATTGATGACGGTAATCGGCATAAACTTGCGTCGGATCTATTGCTATACTGCAAACTATCACATATAATAGAGGAGATACACCTAGATGTACTTAAGTCCTCGAAGGAGGAATTTATGGGGCTGGTGGGCATCCTTGATAATTTTGATCCGCTTCTAAGGAGGTGGATGGTGAGGCCACTAGCAAGGGCAATAGTCACCAAAGTCATCAAGGAGAAGGCTAGGGAATATTATCTAAAAATCCCTGAGGACATTAGAGCAAGAATATCCTTTGGGGAATGGATGCACTTCGTGCTACTAGAGATAGACAAGAAAAATGTAACAAAGAGTATTCTAAGGGAACTATATGGATCCAAAACATGATTGGTTTACTTCGCAATAATTCTCCTCACGATCGTGTCGACGGGTGTGTTCTCGAATAGTATGCCTACATACTTCCCTTCTTTGGTCTCGATAGCAAGTAAGATTTCTTTTCCGTCACGTGCCACAATTATGGTCTTCTGGGGTATCTTTTTCCTTCTGATAAGACTTATGTTTGGTGGTAGTTCCTTTGGTTTGGTCTCGCAGTATAGCTCTATAAGGACATCTGGTTTTGAGGCCCTTAGTATTTCTAAGAGTGTATCATCCACGCTGTGTGTGACCATCGTCACTATATTCTCAGTCTTCCTAATAATAGTCTTTACCATGGCCAGAATTATATCATATTCATATAGCACAAAAACCCCTTTAGGCCTAGAATTTATTGCCTCTGCGTATCTGTTGATTATCTCTAGTAGATCCTTCGGTACGGTTTTAACACTTGATACTAGGCTTTTTATATTATCACTAATTGCCGTGGATAGTGTATCTATTTGCTCATTTATACCCCTGACACGACTCTCCAGCTCCGAACTAATTGTGCTAGTAAATATAGATAGAGGATCCTTTATAGAGCTAAGCATTTCCTGAATTTTCTTTTCGAAGCTCTCTACTCCTTCAGATAGCTCTTTGATGCTGGTCTTATGTCTGTTGAATGCGTCCTTAACAAGCATATTTCTTGTTTTCTCAAGGCTCAGTTTTATGTTATCAAATAGTTGTTTTGTCCTGGTATTTATATCTAAGAATGTGCTGTCTATTCTGTCCAGGAATTTTTCCTCCACTCTCCTTATAGACTTTTCCACCTCCTCCGAAAGCCTCTCACCATCGGCAATTATTGATGTTTTTATGTCCCCCAATAACGTACTGAGATTTTTCTCGAGGGCCTCAAGTTTCCCAGCAATATTGGAGGATAGTCTATCTATGCTACTCACTCTATCAAAAATGGCGTCCTGCATCTCCTCATATTGTTCCCCGACTCTGCTAGTAAGCTCGGTCTTCTTTGCCTCCACTTGGCTAGCGATCCTATCTAGCGTGGATATAAACAAACTATTGATCCTTTCACTAATATCTTTCTGCAGTTCAAGGATCTGCTTGTTTATCTCATTGGAAAGAGTATTACAAAGTGTGTTAACGCTATCTATTGTCTCCTTGATGAAGCCGCTTAGGTCTTCATAATGCTTTGTTATGGCCGTGAGTATCTCGGTAAAGTATTTGCCAAGAGTGGTATCCAGTTGTGTTTGTAGTCTATCTATACCACTTTGTATGTTGTTCCTAATATTGCTTGTTGTGGAATAGATCATTGAAAGTGCGGAGTCCATGGCCTGATCTAGTTTGGATATCCGTTGGTCGATCAGGCCTTTGAGTTGTATGATGTTTTTCTCCAAGTCTTGATCTATATTTGTTTTGAATGTTTGGACATCATCATGAATTGCCTTAGCTAGTCTCTCAAATCCTGATACAAGTTCCCTACTGATAGCACTTAATGATGTTGATTGGGTGCTAATGGTATTGCTAATGCTACCTGCCAGGTCATCTATTCTTTCTCTAGACACATTATATAGATCCTCGAGGAGTGTCCCAGCCTTATCCTTAACAATACGCATTCTGCTAGCTACCTCTGATTCCATCCAGAGAACCTCATTCTCGATACGTGTCTTAGCGTTCTCGATAGTGGCCAATATCATATTCTGAATGGCGACCAAACCTCCCTTAATCGAGTTGATAATTATTTGTGTTATTCTCGCTTTTAGATCCTCGATTTCCCTCATCAATATTTCGGATATCCTGTCGTGGATATTACTACTTGGTGTATGCTTATTCCGCTCCATGCTGTTTGTTGGGTTGATGTTTTTCTCTGGGGCGCTTCGCCCCATTTTGGGTACGGCTAGTTTGATATTCATGCTGTATGGTATCTCCCGTATAACGTCAACCAATAGTTCGTGTATCCTCACGAGGAAGGAGTCTATATGTTCCCCAATTGTCTCCTTAATTTCGGCGACAATATTTTCCAGTGTTAGCCTTTCCTTGATCTTTCCGATGGATTCATCGATTGTTTTCAGAGTTATGTTGAGTCTACCACTTATTGTTGTTTTTGTTTTCTCCATACTTTCTTCTAGGTGGTTCTTGATGATACCTATTCTTTGTTCTAGGAGCCTCTTAAATTCACTAATTGAATTTTGGATGTTCACTAAAGCCTTGGATGTGCCCTCACTATACCTACTCAATGTCTTGGTGAGCTCCTCCATTAGTGTCTGTGTCCTTGTAGAGATCCCGTCAAGGAGGCTGGATACATTTTTTTCCGAAATCGACTTTACTGTTGTTATTATCTGGTTTATTGAGTTTTCGAGGCTTGTCCTAATCTTCGACAATATGTCTTTTGTTTCATTAAGTCTTGCTATTATATCCTGGTGGTGGGTTTCAATAAACTTTATGATGTCAGAAAATATTGTTGATGATGCTTTATTATAATCCGAGACGATCGAATCGAGAGTTTTGGCTATACTATTGCGCAGGATTGTGGAGATTTCGGTTTCCCGTGACAATATGCCGCCTAATATGTTGGCAATATTATTACTTACATTACCCATATTTTGAGTTATGTTGTCCATTTTTTGCGATACCAATTCGGCTATTGTGTTTTCAACCCTAGCAACAACTTCTTCGCGCTCCTGATTTATGGCCTCTAGGATGCTGGACAGAAACATGTTCAGTGTTTTCTTGGTCTCTTGTATGGTTGTATCAAATATTTTTGATAGATTCCTAACATTCTCCGAAAAGTTTGCTAGAGTAGACGAAATCTCAGTTGATGTGTCCTTCATATATGTTTTTATCTGTGATAAGTACCTATCGAAATAGCCTATAGTGGCGTCTCTAGTGCTGGTAAATGCCTTAGTCGTCTCATTTATTGCGGCTTTAATTTCCTCTAATGCGTTTTCACGCAGATTTGTTCTGGATATATCCACATCACTGCTGATGGTATTATGTGTGGTGGATAGGGAGTCAATATCTGTCTTCATTTTTGCTGAGACCTCTTCTAGGCTCTTAAGAACCATGCGTAGTGTGGAAAGCTTATCAAGTATGAGGGTATGGTATGTTGATAGGATTTTCGACAATAACTCCTCTATGTTTTGATAAACGGCACCAATTTTTTCACTCACAAATTCTAGAAAGTCATCATAAAGCCTACTAATGTTTTCTCTAACAGAATCTATATGTACCTTCACCGTGTCTTTCAGGGCCTCAGCATTTGTTTCTACCTCGGTGAGTTTCTCGAGTAGTTGATGGACGGGAGGGAGGGCATAATACTTATCTGTTCCCTCAACAAGAAAAACAAGATTCCTACTTACAAGTTCCTTAAGAGCCTTTCTGACGGTCTCGGGGGACAGTCTTGTTGCGTGCACTATTGTGTCAAAATCGAGGGCTCCAGATTTGAGGAGGAGGTCATAGAT
>CAZVPA010000002.1:0-18778 GCA_964628995.1 uncultured Nitrososphaerota archaeon
CGTCTAGTAGGAACACTCTATTCCTTCTGCTGGGCCTGTTGGTTGTAGTTCTGTTGGTTGTAGTTTCAATCTACTCACGTATTACATCAATTATAGGCTCTAAAATTCATTTATAAGTCTTTTTGGTGTATATAGTCTAGCAACAATCAATCGGGGAAGAGGGTAAGTTTAAAATAGATTGAAATATTGGTTATTGGATTAATTGGATAACTAGTGGTACTATAACACCGAACCAAGGAATTATGGGCCGGTTGCCTAGGGGCTATGGCGTCCCGCTTACGACGGGAAGGTCGGCGGTTCGACTCCGCCCCGGCCCACTAGAGCACATTAGAACGCTAAGAATCGCGCCGGTGGTCTAGCGGTAGGATGCCAGCCTCCCAAGCTGGTGACGCGGGTTCGAATCCCGCCCGGCGCATATCTGTTTCTAATACTCCAACATCGGTTTTTCATGACTTTTTATTTCATATGGATGAGTGTTCTGAGGGCCTCTAGCCTCATTGTTCTTATGTTGGGTCTTATTAGTAACCTTTCTTCATTTAGCTTGTCTAGTAACTTGGTGAATATGTTTTTGTCGATTTTTTTCATTCTTTCTAATGTTTTTTTCAGTTTTTTTGCGTCCCTAATATCCATACATATTTTTATTGTCTGATGATCTTTGAGCTCTATTTTAACGCCCTTGAACAGTAGGCCGGTTTTTATCTTTATGTATGAGATATCATCGAGGTAGAAAAAGAGAGCATGTTGGGGGTCTTTATGCACTACCATCAACCTTAGGTTTGTCACTACTATCACTAATTGTTTGTGTTTCTTTATGAAGACGATGTATTCATTTTCATCGAGCTGAAGATTCGGTTGGAGTTGGAGTAAAAGCCTATAGTATTTTTTCAGAAGTATGATTCTTTTTTTGATTTTTTCCAATTCATTTTCGACCTGTCTGAGCGAGGTTATGGCCCTTGTAACAATATTATTATAGTTATCTCCATTCGGGGGTGTACTACTCATTAATACCACACTTCTCTTGGAGTTAAGTCTTGCTGTCATTGCTGCATTCATTATTCCCTCATAGGTACTTAGGATGTGCTCGTAGAGGCCTAGAAGTTTGGAGTCTAATCCACGTTTCAGGTAGATATGTTCTGATCGAAAAAATTTAAGTAAGTAATACATTTTGTCGAGTTCCGCAAGCAAAAACTCAGTCCATATACAGATATCGAATATACTCCCGATTTGTTGATGTTTTCTCATATTATCTCGCCATAGGAGATATTCACCAAGAAAAAGGTAGTTGGTGATTTCTAAAAATGACCCCAACTATTAGAGGAATATCCCAGTAATATGCAGGGATGATCACAATAGGGAGAAATTTAAGTGACAGAAAGCCTTTGACACAGCTCTCATACATAACCAAAAACATACAACAAATAAAGAATATGGCTTATGGGCCGGGCGGGATTTGAACCCGCGACCATCCGGTTAAGAGCCGGACGCTCTACCCTGGCTGAGCTACCGGCCCAGCATCTCAGCAAGACATGCATTCATCATTCTTCAGATGGTTGAACCTTCATCATATTAATGCCGGGGGCGGGACTCGAACCCGCGAGGCGCAAGCGCCAGTGGCTTTCCACCCACTTAGCAGGCCACCGCCGTACCAGCTCGGCAACCCCGGCGTGATTTTAGGTACCAATATATCTTTATTTACTAGTCTGCTTATAAAAATTTTGAAAAGTGGTTATCAGTGTTCTGGTTATGTTCTTTTGTATATGAATCTTTCGAAGTCCTTTACTGTTGGGGGCTCTTCTTTGAGTTTTTTCCTTCTTCTTATTTGTTTTATCAGTTCTTCCTGCATGGAGTCTGGTACTCTCCACCATGTCTCGAATTGATACCCGAAGAATGCTCTTCCGCTTGATATTGACCGCAGTCTTTCGGCCAGATCTAGTGTTTCGGGTACGGGTACTTGAGCAATAATATGTACTTCATTACCGTCGCCTTCTATTGTTGATTCTAGGATACGACCCCTTCTTTGAGATAGCAATGTTATTAGTGGACCCATGAACCTTTGAGGCGCCTTAATGTCCACTCTTAACACTGGTTCATATATTGCAGGGTTGCCTGTGAGGAAGGATACTGCCAGTGCAGAGTATGTCATTGGGAATATCTGACCCATCTGGGTGTGTACTGGATCTTCGTGAACAAGGGCGTCCGTTATTACCACTTTTAGATTTTGCGTTGGTTCTTTTGCTAACGGCCCTCCTCTACAGAAATCTCTGAATGTAGCAATTATATAGTCCTTTATCCTATCGAACCTTTGAACCCCGACGGTAGCGTTGATTAGAACATTTGTTTCCTCTATAGCCATGATATTCTTAGCGAGATGTGTTTCCCATCCAAAATTCTCCCTTAATATCCGGGCCCTAGCCTTCGGATCTTGCTCTTCCCTTATTAGCCCTCGTCTTATGGCATTGGCCACTTCTTCTTCGAGGGGCTCAATATATAGGGTAAGTCTGTTCAATGCGTTAGGGGACTTTGTGGTTATCTCAATACCCGCTTTTTCTATTCTCTCCCGGTAGACTATTATGGGTTCGTCAACTTCGACCGGGACCTTCATATTGATTCTCTTTATTAGGATCTCGAGCTGTAAAGGATCAACCCCCGCGAGGATATACTGATTAGATTCTCTATCGAGGTAAAATTTGGCTGTGGGGTCAGCAGCCACCCACATCTCGGCTACTCTGGCGAGTGTATCAAGTTCATTCGGATCCTTTGGTCTTATTGCACGCGACACTACTGGTTCACTGGCATATGGAATGGGTTCGAAACCAAAATCGCCCCCCTCAATAATATCCTTATACTTTTCGTATAATTCGCTTTCTATGAAACTTTCTCCCGCCGGTACAAGGAATCCTGTCATGGCAAATAGATTTCCAGCCGGGATAGCATCCACATCCAGTATGTCCGTAATTTCCATTACGCCCAAACGATGGGGCCGGGCTGTTGTTCCCTTGCTTAGGAGGTATAGTTCTTTACCGCTCTTAAGTGTACCCGACCATATGCGGCCTATTAGTGCTGTTTGGAATGTTTTTGGATGTACGAATATCTTCGTTATCATTCCAACCAAGGGTCCATTTGGATCGACATTTATTAGTGCCTCATAGACATCAATGTCTTTTCGACCCTTCCATATGGCCTCTATTTTGTATTTTTGGGCTTCTTTGGGGCTTGGTAGATGCTTTATAACCATCTCTAGTATTGCTTCATCTAGTGGTAGATTTTCCCGTAACCATTGAATATCTCCTTTCTCGTATCTCCTGAAAATCTCCATGTATCCTTCTTTTGGATCCGCGAATTTTCTTTTAAGTATATCAATTGTGAAGCCCCAGCCATCCTTTGCCGATCCTATCGCTACAGTCCCCTGTATGAAGTTTACTTTCCATGATTTTTTGAATGGTTCTGGAGCATACATTTCAATAAGCTTGTTTACCTCTTCTATTATACTGTCGATCCTTCTGATGACTTCTTGTGGGCTCAAACGGAGCTCTGATATTAGCCTGTCGACCTTATTGATGTATAGAACTGGTTTACATCCCTCTTGGAGGGCAAGTTTCAGGTTTGTTATTGTTTGTGTCATGACTCCCTCCACAGCATCGACAAGTAGTATTATACCGTCACTAGCCCTTATTGCTCTTGAGACCTCACCCGTGAAGGAAATATGCCCAGGCGTATCGTTTAGTTGGATCAAGTATTCTTTTCCATCATACTTGTAGAGCAAATTGACAACTGTTGTGAATATTGTTATTATTCGTTTTTGTTCCTCTTCATCGTAATCTGTCATCCTTTTTTCTCCCGCTAGCTCATGAGACATGAGACCTGCCCTAGCAAGCAGGAAATCACACATCGTGCTTTTCCCGTGGTCTATATGGGCCGTGATACTGAATATACGTCTCTGCTCTAGTGGGAGCTTCTTGATGAGATGTCTTATTTCCTCAGCGGCTTTGATCTTTACCAATATTGATCACCTTCAATGCTATGCTGGTTCATCCATTATGACACTAAATATTATTAAACTTTTTGTTTTTCGCCTATAAAACCCATGCTGTTTCCTTTTGTTTCTACCGATACATATATTATGGGACACCTTATGAGGAAAAGTAAGCATAAATACCTATACCCAAATACAGCACATAAGGTACATATCCTCCTAACAATACTAGAGAAAGTCGCCCAATATCATAGTATCGAGCTCACGATTCTTAAGTATCTCAATAATATACACCTAAGAGAATTCATAGAAAACTATGATAATGCCTGGGATAACATTGCTGAGTTCTTTGAGGATAGTATAATATTGCGCGGAATAATCAAGCTCCTAAAACACTCCGAAAAAAATATGGAACATATAGTTGATCTATGTAGGAATTTACTTGTCATCGCCGAGACCGAGATCAAACTTAGAGACAAGAAGAAAGAACTCATAAGAAAGTTTACAACAAAGATAATTATTATGACGCTAATTCTTGGCTTCTCCATGGGCATTCTTCTAGCAATATTCTCCTATACACCCATAATTTCCGCCTTAGGACACAATCCCTCTGCCATTGATTATGCTATGTTGACTCTAACAGTGCTAGCGTCCGTATTCATCTCATTATACAAAGCTAATATCTATACCACATTATTTACCATAGATTCCAGCTCCCCGATACCAATAAAAAGGTTAGTATCAATCCTATTGATATCACTTGTGCTAAGCTTTCTACTCGCATTTTCCCTATTGCATTAATGATCCTATAATAGTGGATTATCTTAGGCCTATCTATCAGACCTTATCATATCCAATAGCTCCTTCTTTATGTCTTTTTTGGATTCCCTAGTAGAAATTATTCTCTCCCCTCTTTTTCCCCCCACCGAGACCTTAATCTCGGTAACTATTTCCTGAATAACATCCAGTTTTACACTAACTGTCCGCAAAGCTCCGAGAATATCTTTCATCATCTCTGTATTTTCTCTTAAAAGCGAAATAATCCCTTGGATGCCCTCGAAGATCTCTGAAAGCACCCTATTTACCATACTAACAATCCCCTTTATTGCTTCGATGCTTGGGACAAGTCCCCTTGGGGTTTCAATCGCCTCTACCCTTAAAACAATTTTATTTTCATTCTTCTCGCCAGCCACCGCAGATCACTTGGAACAATATGGGCAATCCTTCCTACGAGATATATGTTTTATTATGGTTATCTCTGGGTACCCCTCGAGATTCACCAATATCAATGGAGCCACCCCCTCCATACCCAGCAAATACCGCAAACACTGATCAGCCTGTATTGATGCAATAATACACATTGTTGTTGGTAAACTGACATTACACGTTATATCATTAAACACACCCTGAGATGTGAGCGTATCCGAGGAAAAATAACAGCCGAGACACGGTGTCTCATAGGGCTTAACCACAGTCACCCTACCCCTTAAACCATTTGTCGATGTTCCAGCATCAATAAGTACCTTGCGGTATTTTAGTGCCAGCCTGTTCATCTCGAGGCGCGCATCCACATTATCCACTGCTGAAAGTATACAATCCGACCTCACCACAACGTCCTCTATCTCGGGAAAATCAAAAATGTTTACATAATACTCCTCGATATCGATCTTGTATTCGTCCCCCCTAACCTTGGAGAACTTCCTCATTCTACTACCTAAAACATTAACCTTAGGTTTGCCCAAGTCATCCACATAAAACCCTAATCTATTCAGGTTTTCCTCTTCTACCACATCCTTATCAACAATTATTATCCTACCGACACCAATTCTCACGAAAATCTCTGCCAAGAGAGTCCCAATACCACCAACACCAAAAATAGATATAGTCTTAGATCTAAGTTTAGCAGGATCAAAACCGCTCAGATAAACTCTGCTAAAGATTCTTGGATATCTCTCCCTCATGCTTACGCACCTTTAGATTCCTAGAGTACTTCCTCACTAGCCTGACGAACTGGACAGGATGACGTATTTCGTAAATTCTAATGCCCTTATTTTCTCCAATTAGGGATCTAAGAAAGACCGCACACGCCTTCTTATACTCACGTGATATGCATAGATCCCTTATCTCATCTAAATACTCACGCGTGATATTCTTATTAATGTTCCTTAGAACCCCGCCGAGCTCGGAAACACTAATCCTACTGAAGGGGCAGAAATACTTAGATATTATTGTGTCACATTTGGGGGCATTATAATTCTTCCTTGATCCCTCTAAGCCATATATGTGTCTTATGTAGTACCCCCCCTTCTTGAGAAACTCATCCCAACTTAGGCCCACATTATCGACTGCCCTATACCAGAATTTTAGTTGCTCCTCGAGGGGCATACCTATTGCTTTCAGGAATAATGCTAGTTGTACCCTCTCCCCATGCGGTATGTATCCTGTTGTTAGAAACCTATCAAAAAGAATACGTGAACATGGAGGAAACAACTCTGGTTTTTGCCAGACATCCTTACCAAAAAAGATGAACGAATCACGCTTCGGCATCCTTATAGCTCGCTTATTTCTCCAGTATGTTAATAGTTCCCTAGCGAACTCTTCATATGGCACTTTATCAACCTGCTGAGAAATTCTCTCCCTTATCTTCTGGATTCTTTCTTTGAGTTTGTCCTGATAGTAGCTCTTAATAGCACTGAAGAATTCAGCTAGTGGAGCTATGACCCATCCCCTTATTAGTATACCACGCTCTTTCTTGATTATGCGGTACGCCCTTTCGAACCTCGCCATCGCAATATTATACTCTTGGAACGTAGATAATAATTGAAACATTGCCCGCTTTCTCACACGCTTTATGGTGGATAAATAGCCGACTATTTTTTCAGTAGACATATTTATCTTCTCCGCTATCTCCGCTAGACCCACTATCACCTCTCCTAATACATCACGCAATATGGCCATTTTCTCAGTAGAGTCAGACCTAGCAAAAAAATGTTCAAATACATCGCCTTCCGTCTCCAAGAGCCAATTTGTAAAATATGCATCACCAGATATAGCCGCAACAATACATAGCGAGATATTGCCGAGTACGACATCATGATTGGTGTCTACTTCCTTATAATGTGTGTCTTTCACTGATAACAAGAAATCTATCCTCTTCTTGCCTATCTCAAGAAGAATATCTAAGCTTACCTCTCCTCCAACTTTCCTCAGTGGATACCATGAAGGTAGCATCTCATGGACACTACTTGCCAATCTTATCGCCCGAGGAGGCCAAAAACTCTATAATCATGTTGTCCAATTCTTTTTTGTCCGGCATCAATGCCAAGGTTAATGGCGTGATCTCAATGATTTTTTTCTCGGCATTAACCCTTATCAACTTCCTCTGCTCAAGAACACGAATTGTCTTATCCAATAGCGAATTTAATTCCTCCTGAGGCAGATTAGTGATGTTCCTAAGGTCTTCATATAGTTTATCCATACGTACCTTACCATTGACCGCCTTAACATAGATTACGGCCAATATCGCAGCATCCGTGGTATTTATCAATCCTATCTCAAGATCTATGTTTGAGTCAATGACAGGTATTATGTATTCTTTCCTACCCCTACGCTCCTCCCAAGTAACTTCCTTGAGAATAACGCCAACTCTATGAAGTCTATCTCTGAGTTCTGCAATGAATTCATCATACGGCATCTTAGCACGCTTTGCGAATTTCTCTATCATCCTCCTTGTTGGGAATTTTGCCATGTATCTACTTGCTAATATCAACGCAGCCGCACTTCTTATGGCATTTTCCCTATCATTCGACATATTCCTCGCCTTCTAAAAGTATATCTGGATTCTCATCAACGTATTTCAATACGGCCAGTAGCTTAAGACTAACATTTTTTGGTGTGTCGAAAAATAATGCATACAGATTGCCGATTCCCCCCAACCCCCTCATATCTTCGAGTGGTCTCCAGATAAAACTAAGTACCTCCTCCTTTTTGAGCTTCCTAGTAATTTCCCCTATCTTCTCATGCATCCTCGCTATCCTCAGTATCTCCCGTCTATATCTCAAACTTACCGCTTTCTCAGCCAGCAGTTTCTTACCTAGAGAAGACAGATTCTTCAGACCTTTCTTTACATAGAATTTTGTTATCCCCATTATTCTTACGGGACCATATACTCTGGATTGCCCCCTTGAATAAATCTGGTATATTATTCTCGCAAAGACCGATGGGAATGGAGCCCGTGTGTATAATAAGCCAACGCTTTTTCGAACATAATCTATATGGATGGGTATATATTTCCTTAGACTTTTGAAGAATTTCGCCCCGAAGGCCACATCACGAATCAAAACACGGGGAGTAATATCGGACATACTTACCTCATGTAGGTACTTCGCTATTTCATAGGATGATACGAGATACCCTCTTCTTGAGATATATATCATTATTTTCTTTGACAATTCCTCCAGTTTTTTCTTCACAAAAGATTCGAAATCCTCAACCATTAGATGACACCACTATAAGATTATGGGGCTACGTCCTCTCCTGACAATTTTCTCTATGTCCTTCTTTCTGACCTCAAACGCCAAAGAGTGTTGCTTCCTGGGGTCATAGACTAGGTTTATTATATGGTCAGAAACCCGCATTAGCTCTACTCTATGTGTCGTTGTAAGGATACACTGTATATGTTTTAGATCACCTAGTACGCCTCTAAGAATCTTCGCCGCACGCCTTGCCATCGGATCATCAAGATATACATCAAACTCATCTAGGAGGAGAATAGGAGCAGGAGATGTAAGATAGAGTGCTATGATAAACGCAAAAATAGCCAGTGTTTTCTCTCCAGAGGAAAAAGATCCCCTTAGGAGTTCTACAGGTTTTTCTCTATGAAGATCTATAGATATTTCGAGAGATAGCCTATCTAGGCTGTCACCCACGAGTCTGACATCACCATTCGCCCCAATTTTGGACAGAACATAACGGTAATTTTTGGCCAATCTATCAACCTTCTCTCTAAGATCATCTAAGAGCCTCCTTAATGTTTTCTCAGCCAATATTCTTGCCGATTCTGTTTCACGAACTATAAGATCTAGCTCCCGTTTGTACTTATCAAGCTCTTTTTGTGCTTCCTCTAGAGCCTTTATCCTCTCCTGTCGCTCCATGATTTCATATCTAAGATTAAGAATTTTCTGATCATCATATCGACTCAATATCTGCTCTATTTCTTTCTCATCCATCTTCTCAACGATCTCCGCTGCTGGCTCGATGATTTCTTTTTCCAGTATAGTATCAACGTTTATATTTTGGCTCTTTTTGTTATACATCGATGACCATATAATCACTATGAGAGCCCTTATATCGCGTTTAATACTATCTATCTCCGACTCTAATTTCAGTCTATGCCCCCTTATAGCCTCAAGAGTAGCTTTCTGTGAAAGTATTTCATCTTCCACTCTATCGAGCTCAGCCATAATCACGCCCTTCATGCTAACCATATTTTCTTTCTCTTTCTCTAGAGCTACTACCTCATTATCTATCTCCGCGATCCTCTTTGTGGTTTCTGATCTTTGCGATTCGATCCTCGCGATTTCCCTATCTATCTCCTCCAATTGTTGTTGAATCTTCTTAATCTGTTCTGGTAGCCTGTCTCGCTCCCTATAGGCCTTTCTGAGGTATGCTATATCACTCGTCAATTTCACTATTGTCTCTTTTATTTTTGCTTTCTGGGCCCATAGTCTCCGAAGATCTTGAGGCAATTTTTTAACCATTCTATCTATCTCGCCTTTTAATCGATCAATATTCTCTTTGAGGGACTCCATAGCGTCCAAAATCTCGCGTTGTTTCTCCCTAAATTTCCGGACATTAAAGTTTTTCGCCATCCAAATAAGTGTTTTTTCAGGATTCTCCATTAACTTCTTGGGGGCCGGCAACATATAATATATTGCGCCATCCCCAACCCAGTATTTCTGTACCACCTCCCCCTCGATCGTAACAATTCTTTCTAGATTCAATGATCTCATAAGACTTAGCCCCGTCTCCAACTTCGAGACAATGGCGGTCTTGCCGAGAAAGAAAGTTATTATTGTCTTCGTGGCACGAGGCGCATTTATGATATCTGGTATGAGACATATAAACCCAGACCTCTCATGTGATGGTAATCTATCCAACATATCGTTGAGATTTTTCTTGTATCCATCATATGCTTCCATGACTCCCTGTGAAACGATATGACGGAAATATGAAAATTGATCCTCAATGATCCACGGTGATTTTTCATGCCCAAAAAAGAATATTTTTGGGATCTCTCCCTCCAGCTTTTTTACGAAATTCATAATTCTCCTGAGCGCTCTGGGAGTAAGCACCACAAATGATCCCATGAGATCCCTATCCATCGCCTTTTCGAATGCTATCGCGTACTGTTTGAGCGTATCATGAGATGTTTTGAATGTTATCTCCAACAGTAGTGGACCCTGTACTTCCTCTACAAGATTCTCACGTATTATGAAGTCGTACACCCTCTTGACATTCCCGCTGGGATCTAATAGAGCAAATATTTCCTCGAAGCCTTTTAGATATTCGTTACGTGCCTTTTGGAGATCCTCCAGTTCCTTCTTCATTTGTATGAGTTGTCGCTCAAGCTCCCTAATTCTCCTAGTTTGTTCCGTGGACTCAATCATTTTCTCCAAATCCACCAGCTCGTCCTTCTTGCTACTAAGTAGGGATTCCAGATCCTCCAACGATGCCACTTTCCATTTCCTCAATATCTCCCGGATATTCTTGGTAGTCTCAGCCTCTCTCTCATTAAGTTGCCTCAGCTTCTTAAGCAGTTCGTCCTCCTTGCTTTTGAGGGTCTCCATATTTCTCTCAAATTCGCGGGATTCCGCAATTATTTCTGCTCTCTGTACATAAAGGTTCTTTATCTTGTTGTCTATCTCAGCTATTTTTTCTGGGAACTCATCCAGAAATCTTCTATACTCTCTCTGCTTATTCTCAAGTTCCAGTAGTACCTGCTGAGTTTTCTCCTCTCTCTCTATATATGTGGAACGTTTCTCGTAAAGCAATGCAAGTTTATAGATATAGTAGTTCTTTAACGTACTTACGACCGTGTCTAGTGATGAGAGCATCTTCTTATGCTCAGCCATTCTTGATTCGACATCCCTTATCTTCTCCTCGAGCTCCTTCCTCTTTAATTCATACTGTTTTATTTCCTCCTTAAGCTTCATTATCGCGTTCTTCAGCTCTAATAGCCCAAGTCCAGCCAGTATAGCATCTAACCTATCCTCCGGCCTCATATCAACAAGCCTTGTGATTCTTTCTTGGGGCACAAAGAAGAATGGGTTCTTGGCCGAAATATTGGCCTTGGATAGCATCAGAACTATTTTCTCGCGAGTAACTCTTCTACCATTAAGACGATAAATACTTCCGTCTGGCTTTATTATCCGTTCAATCACGATATCTGCCTTTGGAGGAAGCATCGGATCGAGAACAACCATCCTATCGCTACCAGGGAGGTATACTGCGTTTGAAACCTTAAGCCTGATTATAGCACGGCTTTTCCCATGCCTAATAAAGCCTCTTAGCAGATCTTGCCTTTCTCTACCAAGTCCTCCAAAAGCGAGATTTATTGCCTCTAATATGGCCGATTTACCACTACCATTCCTACCAAAAATTAGTGTCAGACGTCTTGGTTGGAAGATTAGGTGTTCATGGCACATAAAGTCTATCAATTCCACTTCCTTCAAAAACATCCTGATACCCAGCCTCACTCACTGTATAACCTAAGGTTCAACACCGTTTATAAGGCTTATCTTAGAGAAAAACTAAGACCCACTTATAAGTCCCATTCTCTAGACTGTATCAATTCCCTTAGAAAAAACAAAATTCACCGAGATGACAAGTTCTGAAAAACAAAAGTTTTTTGATGACAAAAGACATGATTATGATTGACGTATATGTTGCTCTCTGCGGTAATCAGTGTGAAGGATCTCAGTGTCAGAACTTTGTTGAGCCTTGGTATCAGGAAAGAAATCATAGAGTCTCTTGAGAGGGATGGAATAACAGAACTTAGACCATTCCAGAAGGAAGCAATAATTGCTGGGCTTGGAGGAGAATCACTTATTATTGTTGCCCCGACTGGAAGCGGAAAAACACTTATCGCAGAGGTACTAGCAGTAAATGAAATACTCACTTCTAACTCCAAGGTTTTATATCTAACCCCATATAAGGCCCTCGCCGAGGAGATAGCAAACACATTTAGGAGAAGATACCCGATAAGAGTTGGAGTCGCCACGGGCGACTATAGGGATCAGCCCATACGCACGCTTGGATTTTATGACCTCATCGTCCTGACATACGAGAAGACCGACCATATATTCAGGGAGAACCCTAAGTGGCTAAGATCTGTAAAAATAGCGGTCGTCGATGAGATACATATGTTAGGGGATCCGTCAAGAGGCCCACTATTAGATATCGTCCTAACATATTTCAGGGAGAACGATATCAGGGTTATTGGATTATCCGCCACAATCGCAAATCCAGAGGATATAGGAGCATGGCTTAATGCCAAAGTCATAAAGAGTGATTATCGTCCAGTAAAACTACTAGAATGCGTATATCTGGCCCCACAATCAAAACTAATTATATATGACCCACGTCCTCAGGATGTTGAGGTATATCTAGTAAGAGATAGAGAAGAAAGAATTTTCAAAGATACAGACACACTTACTGGAACGCTTGACGATTTCCTCGCCAAGGATGAAAATACGGATCTCCACATATTAAGATCCATAATTGGGGAAGAGTTCAAAATAATAGAGGCAACAAGAGGACATGGACGTATCGTTGAACGCAGATTTTTAAGAGATAAACTATGCAAGAGGCTCAGGACAATGTTTAATGACATGCTTAACGGGGGAGATTTCTTCATCAAAAGAGTCTACACCCCTGATGGAGCCACAAAATCGAAATCATTCATGACAGCAATTCTAGATCTACTTAATGATACCTTTGTGGAGATGCAGAAGTATGACCAGAAGTGGCAGGTACTCATATTCAGGAGCTCTAGAAGGCTCTCACAGAGGACTGCCGAGAGAATAGCCAATTTTATGCGTGAAAAAAGATTATACGAGCTTTTTCCCGATAGAAATATGGTTGCTGAAGTACTGCAGAAAGAGATATCCGAACCTACAGCGTTAACGAAGGAACTAATAGAGCTTTCAAAGTTTGCCGTCGCATTCCATCACGCTGGATTATCAAGAAAGGAACGTCAAATAATAGAGAACGCATTCCGAGAGGGAAAAATAGGCGTACTGGTCGCCACACCGACACTCGCCGCAGGAGTAAACCTGCCAGCTAGAAGAGTCATCATAGAGCACAAGTATTATGAGCCAGAGTTTGGAGGACAAGTAGAACTATCCACAGCAGAATATAAACAGCGTGGAGGAAGAGCAGGGAGACCTGGGTATGATCGCGTGGGGGAAGTAATCCTAATTGCTAAGACACAGAAGGACTTGATAAGATTCATAGAGAAGTATATTTTAGCCACTCCCGAGTCCATAAGGCCCCTTTCTGGACATGTGCCACCAATAGTGTACTCTCAAATTCTTGCACTCATATCCACAAGGAAGAAAATGAAGAAATCCCAGCTTTTCGATTTTTTCGCCAAAACATTCTTCGCATACTACTCAAAAGCTCATCAGGATACATACGGTATAAGAGTTCTTGAGGAAAATATTGAGGATGGGCTCCGTTTTCTCCAGGAGGCAAACCTAATAAAGAGAAAACGAGTAAAACGGAGAATAGTATATATTGCCACGGAACTTGGAGAAAGGCTATCTAGGCTATACCTCAAACCAACCTCGGCGAAGCCAATATTGGATATGCTGTACCATTGGAAAAAAGCATCCATAGGACATGAGTGGAATATCAAGAGACGTATTGAAGCTATATATGCCGCCGTATGCTCCCCAGAGACCTGGAGTACTATAAGAAAATTGCTTGGAAAATTCGATGAACTTATCGATTACATAACAAACCACGATACCGTAGTCATCGAATTATCCGATAAAATACCGACTCATCTACTTGACCTTGAATCATCGGATCGGCGATACCTTGCAACAGACGAAGAGGAACTACTCGCAATACTCGGTGGTGTGTGTATACTCGAAGATTGGATAAAGGGGGTTCCAATAGGCAGAATTCTTGAGGGTTTTCTACCAAATTTTGGTCCCGGAGACTTATCAGAACTAGTGCGGGTCTCTGATTGGCTCATCTACTGTATGTCGGAACTGGCGATCGTTCTTGACATTCCATTCGGGATAGTAGATAGACTCAAAACGTTATCACGAATGATCAGATATGGTGTTCCGGAGAATCTACTCGAATTGGTCGAGAATGTGGAGGGTATTGGGAGGACAAGAGCATTAGCACTTAAACGAGCTGGTTTCGACTCTCTAGAAAAAATCGCCAAGGCGAGCCTATCAGCTCTTACACGTGTAGAGGGAATAGGTAATGTGTTGGCTGAGAGATTGAAAAATTATGCGAGAAGAAAACTTAGCCTTGACCTATGATTACTATCTCGCCCCCCGCGGCCTCTATTTTTGTTTGAGCATTCCTTGATACCTTGGCTGTGCTATTTAGGATTAGTTTTATTGGTATGCTTACCTTCCCAGAACCAAGGATCTTTACATACTTCATATTTGATAGATCTACCACATATTTTTCATCCTCTCTCGTGAATTGGATTTTTCCATCGACTATCGATTCTACAATACTTCCAACATTTAGTTCGACCCATTCTCTCTCTATACCACGCCTCGTAAATCCCTTTCCAGCGCCAAATTCGTGGCCCTTCTTGAGTAAGTGTATTTTCATATGATCCTTTGATCCAGCACGTCCCCTCCCTCCGGGGTGATGCCTATGTCTTCCAACCTGCCCATATCCACGGTATTTTTGGCCATATAGCTTATGGCTCTTCCTTCTCTTCTTCTTATATTTTATCCTCATATTGATCACCAAGGATATACATCTCGGATTTCTATTTTCCGCCCTTCTTTATCCACTCAGTATATCCACACCTACCACAAGATAACCTATCCTTGTGCTGAGCCATGAACACACCTGGACCGCAAACGGGACAGAACTTTCTGAGTCTCCTTATTTTTCCACCCTTGATCTCATAGTAGGTATGGATTCTTGTTTTCAGCTCCTTTTTTCCCTTCCTTTTTCCTTTTGCCGACACAACCTCTCACCTACTCAGATATTATTCCGTTTCTTTTTAAAATATACCGTGGCTCTATCTCCAGCATTTTTTCCCTATTGTTATAGACATGAACCTCAACTTTGCTTACATTCATCCCGAACTCTGTCTTTATCCTCCTTATAACCACAAGATCTTTGTTCACCCCAAGTATTTTGGATACCTCCTCCCTCAGTTTTTGCCTGGAGGGCGTGCTCTGGGCGTCATGTATGACAGCAAAGAGATATTCCTTTCTATATAGAAGCGGATTATCAAAATCCTTTATTTTCCGTATTGAGAGCGAACTCATGTGTTACCCCTCAGATTTAGTTAGCTTATCAAGCAACTCTATTACTTGGAGGAGCGATGTTCTGGCGAACAGAGGAATCTGGGGCTCATCAAGGACTGACGTTAATTTCTCTATGGCGTTTGCGGCCCTCAGAGCTATATCATACTCCTCTTTCCTCAGCTCGGAGAACGCCTCCCTCGCAACCCGCCTAATATTCCTAGGAATCCCAGGATTATTCGCAACAGACTTAAGTATATTCATAGCTTGCTCTAGGGGGCTACCCTCGCCAGACATCATAACCACCTCTAAAGGAAAGAAAACACTAAAATACCATTTTTTTGATGGGTATTTATGTGAGATTCTCTTCGAGAAAAGAGCCGCGACAGTCATCAGAATGATAATCTAGAAATAAAGGGTGGTCATGTTCTGAAACTGGAGGGATTCACAACTATAGCCCCCATGCAAAGCCATGGATCTTTCTTTTTATCTCTAGTATTTCCCTAAATGCTTCTAGCACATCTGGCGTCAGCATCCTTCTGAGTTTGCCGTCTCTGTTTATTCTTCTAGCTACGTACTCTGGTAGATCCGTATATAGCGTCTCTCCCTCCTCGATGTTCTTTCCGACCACTCCCTTCGTTATGGATATTGCTACCTCCATTCCTGCTATTGCCTCGTCAAGAGACTTGCCCTCGGACTGTATCGATTTTATCGTGCCTATTGATACGCCCTTAGAATTCATTAGGGGTGTCTTTGGACGTATTTTCCCAGCTAAGACTTTAACACCCACTATTGCTGGTTTTGATCTTCTGAATATATAGCCGTGGAGGACTTGGATTTTTGCTGGAAGTACTATCTCCTCCATAATCTTCATCCGTACTTTCCGCTCATATTCCGTGAGGTATAGGTTGAATTTTTCGAAGAGTCTAAATATAAGGTTGTCCCATATGAGTGGTATCTTCTCTTTCTCGATTAACTCTTTTGCCTCATCTAGCACTGGGACATTGAAGGCTACCACCACTGCCCACTTTGGATCCATTTCTTTCACAGCTAATGCATGAAATACCCCCTCCTTATCTACAGGGCCGACATATGTTCTAGAGATGGGTACATTTATCTCCCGAAACTTTCTGAGAATAGCCTCCAGCGTCCCAAGGGTATCCGCAAATAAAACGATACCAACTTTATCAGTTTGAAATATTACTGAGGATATATCCTCGAAGATCTCCTTCTTATACTTATTCACCAACATATTAAAATTCTCTGCTCTCTCCGGTATGACATAGAAGGGTGATCCAGCGAGTACATTATCAAGGTTTGGTGCCACAATCCTAACACCCGCCGCAGCAACAATCTCATCAACCACAGTAAAGCGATCCCTAGGATCCCTTATCTCATCAAGAGGCTTAGGCACAAATAGCGATCTTATTTTCGTCACGATAACCCCATTACTGCTACCCACTATAAGCCAATCTCCCTCAGAGATCTTGCCATCAACAAGAATAACATCTATTACTGTCCCAGCCCCCGGTATCTTCCTTACCTCTAGAACATTCCCCCTTGGCTCGCCAAGATGTAGTTTCAACCTATCCCTCAAAAACTTCCCCGCTAGACCCGCCAAGAGCAAAAGTAGATCCGCAAGTCCTTCTCCATTCAATGCACAGGTAGGTACTATGGCTACTGTCTTACGGAAATCCATTATCCTATCGTATCTATCAGCGAGGAATCCATGCTTATATAAGTCCTCAATTAATCTATCTAGAGCAAACTCTAGCTCCCTCACCGCTGAAGGAGACTGTTTCCTTAGGGATACAACAAATGGAGTCTCTGGGTTAGACCTCCAACCAGGAAGCCTGTCAACTTTATTCGCAGCGACCACAAATGGGACTCTATATGTTTTTAATAGCTCGAGAGACTCAAAACTCTGAGCTTGAAACCCTGACCGTATATCCACAACTAGCACAGCAAGATCAGCCAGTGAAGCCCCCCTAGCCCTCAGGTTAACAAATGCTTCATGGCCAGGGGTATCAATAAATAGTAGTCCAGGGATTGGTATCTCGTCCCTCTTTATCCTTATTATTCCTTGTTTAATGGCCGATTGAGCGACTCAAATACTGTGTCCGTTGGGATAAAACTTGCCCCAATATGCTGGGTTTTCCCATGAACCTCCTTGGCCTGTACACTTGTCTTCCTTATCCAGTCCAACATCGTTGTTTTACCATGATCCACATGTCCCAGGACGGTAACTATAGGTGATCTTAGTCTCGGTGTCATCCGGCTCACTTTTGTCCCCATGAATTCTTGCTATTTTGAGAGTATTAAATCGCTTGGAAAAATTCTCCTTTATAAGTTCGGAATTGATTGGTTTATTATTGGTATATGGTGATATTGGAATGCCAATAAACTGGGCGCGTGTCGAGGCAATACTTTTAGCCCTCAGTATACTCGCGATAATATTGATACTGCTCAGCCACTATTTTGAGGCAAAACAAATCGCGGAAGAAGAATGAGAAAATATGTATTCAGACCCCGCAAAGTTCCTGTATTCTCTGGTTCTTTTCTTCGTAAACTATTAGTGATGAATATTGGTAGTTACAGTCTGGATTGTTCGCTGGGAAGAGGAATCCTTTACGTACCCATTAGAATCACCAAACAAGAAATACAGATACATGATACTGTTATCCCTAAAGATCTCATCAGAGAGATAAAAAATACCAGACGTATATATGCTGTTGAAAATAATCAGTTAAGACCACTCGCAGAGGTTAAGGATAATATCCTCTATCAGCTAGTCCTATTTAGGGAGTGTAGAACCCCCACGTTGGAGATATCTGGTATCCACATGCATAGGGTTGTTGTTGATCCATTATTCGAAGATTCCTTTAGAAAGGTTAGAGCACTAAATCCCAAGCCAAGGAAGAAAGTACTTGACATATGCACAGGGCTAGGATATTCCACGTATTGGTTGCTGAAAAGAAAGTGTGATGTTGTGAGTATAGAAAAGAACGAGACTGTCCTTCGACTTGCTGAGTATAATCCCTGGAGCACACATCTGGAGAAATCGGATATTATTCTCGATGATGCCGCCCAGGCCATTCATCATCTCGATACATCCTTCTTCGACTACATATTTCATGATCCTCCACGTTTTTCCTTTGCACCAGAACTCTATTCTAGCGATTTCTACGAGCAACTATTCCGTGTTCTCAGACCCGGAGGAAGAATATTCCATTATGTCGGTGCTCCTGGAGAAAAAAGAGGAAAATATTTTGCGAGAGGTGTTATGGAA
>CAZVPA010000002.1:18788-21086 GCA_964628995.1 uncultured Nitrososphaerota archaeon
CTCCGTCGATGTGGTTTTTGGAGAATAAAATATCTAAGAAATATAGGGGGTGTCGTCGCTGAGAAACCTTCCTATTCTAGCCATTTTTTGTAGGAGTCCTCAAGTCTTCTCCACGCATCGTTTGATATATAGCCTCTCTCATAGTTCCACTTCTGTAACTTGTATACTGGGCGGATAACATCCGGATCTTTTTGGAAAAGTTTGTGTATCGGCTTTATTTTTTCTATCACCCATTCGGTAACAGCATTTTTCAGGTCAAGGGGATGTAATTTCCCCTCCATATAATCTCTCTCTATTTGGTCTATGTTTACATATTTTATTGGACCACCATATTTTTCGGGCCTATCAATAATGAACTCTTGTGAGTAAGGCATTACTATATGTTTCAGTATCGAAAAAACTGGATTTTCGTCGGGATTCGTATTGTTGGGGGGGCAATACGCTCTCCTCATCTTAGATTTTATAGTTTCAGGGGGATCATGAACCGCAATATGGGTTTCTGGCTTAGATGATGACATCTTCTCTCCTGCTTTTAGCCCAGCAATCATCGGTAGATGTATACATACGATTGGCCTATACTTTATTCCCAGCTCTCTCGCCGACTCTTGCGTGATCACATCACGTAATAATGCATGAATTTTTCTCTGATCCGTCCCCCCGAAAGCTAGATTTAAATCTAGATGTATTATGTCCAGTACTTGCATTAGGGGGTACATTGCCGCCCCAATATCTATATCCTTTGTTTTTCTCAAAATTATCGTTACTGCTTTTACCGCTCTACTCATCGATATACGTCTGCACAACGTATATAAGGAGTATATATAGCTACTTGAGGTCTGAAACTCGGATCCCAATATATATTTCGCATTCACACCGAATGCCTTAAATACAGGGATCCAATAGTTTGATGCTAAATCCTGTATCATTTCTAGGGGGCCCTTGTGGTTTATGAATGCGTGAATATCTGCTAGGAGTATTATTACCGAGCCGATTTTACCTATCTCAATTGCTTTGAACATTGACGGAAAATAGCCAATATGTATTGGACCACTAGGTTCGTATCCACAGTACGATCTTATTTTTTCGCCCGAATTTATGAGCTCCTTAAGATCTTCCATTGTTATTACAAACTCATCTAGTGGCTCAGCCACATTGTTGAGTACTAGACGCAGCTTCTCTGAGGCATCCAAGATCATTCACCCCCTAGAGAACATAAAAGAAAAGAACAAGTATAACTGTTGCCGATATTGAGGCAGAAATAGCTGTGAACTTTTTTAGCATATGTGTATAGGATACCCCATATCCCACAAAAAAGGCAACAATAAGTAGAAAAGGAACATAAACCATCGACGCCCCCGAGGCCCCCCTAGAAATGTTTGCTGGCGAGGCAGCCAGTGCTATGAGACTTACAATATGCGCTATCACCAGATACACCTGAGCATAACCCACCAAGCTCAGGATCTCCCTAAAACTTCCCGTCCCACCAACAATTCTTATCGCTATGGCTATTACACCAGCTAGTGAGAACCATAACAACATTCCCACGGCCAGTGAGGCCAAAAAGAGATATAACGCTGCCATCAGACTTAGCCTTATTAAATAACTACTAGTTATCACCAGAAATTTTCCAAGGAGTAAAATACTACAGATAACCATCAAGATAAAGCCACCCATCAAGTCGGGTGCACTCGCGATATGCTCAATAGCTACAAAAGGCTTTCTGAAAAGCATATACATCCTTAATAGTTTATCCTTGAGTGTGAGCCTAGCGATAAGCCTTTCCCTTATTATGAAACGTAGGTCATACCCACAGTAAGGGCAGAAGAGATAGGTTACTGGTACATCATTCTTGCATGAAGGACATCTAATATACTCCAAGATGATAACACCATTCCTATTGAACAAAAGTTAATGGTAAAAAATGAAATCAAAAACTAAAACTAATTGGAATTACCCGGTTATTTTGGCCATGAATTTCTCTAAACGTGTCATGGCTTCGTCCAAGATTTTTATTGGCGGGAGAAAAACAATTCTAAAATGGTTCCTCCCATACGACCCGAAACCAGAGCCTGGTGGTACAACAATGCCAGTTTCCCACAGTAGTTTTCTACAGAACTCCTCATCTGAATATCCTTTTACCTCTATTTTGGGGAAAATATAGAAAGCTCCACGGGGTTTTCTGGCACTTACTCCATTGATCTCGTTGATTCTCTTAAAGATAAAGTCTCTCCTCTCTTGTAGTTTTGATACAACTTGCTTTACATGATCTTGAGGCCCCCTAAGTGCCATTATCGCCGC
>CAZVPA010000002.1:21096-47724 GCA_964628995.1 uncultured Nitrososphaerota archaeon
GCCGCATACTGTGCGGGAGTATTAGCGGATAGCCTAACCATCAAAAATCTAAGCATAGCATTCCAGAGTTCCTCAAGCTGTCCATTGGGGTCATGCTTATACATATAACCTATCCTCCAGCCTGTGGCTAGATAGACCTTCGAAAGTGAATATAGTGTTATTACTGGTATGTCCCTAGCTAATGATGCTGTGTTTATTGATTTTTCTAGACCATCATAGACTATGAGGTCATATATTTCGTCGCTAATTATAAAGAGTTCGTTTTCGGCTGCAAAGTCGATTATTTCCTTTACAACTTTTTGCCCATACACAGCACCAGTAGGGTTATTTGGGTTTATTATCAATATTGCCTTTGTCTTATCTGATACTAATTTTCTCATGTGATCAATATCTGGGGCCCAATCTTCTTCTTCGATACAACGATATTCTACTGGTTTTACACCAAAGAATTTTGCCGCCGATAGATAGGGAGGATATGTCGGAGATGGTATCAGTATTTCATCACCTTTCTCAAATGCAACAGCCAAGATCGTGTTTACTGCCTCAGCCGCTCCTTGAGTTACGAGTATATTGTCTACATCTATTCTTATGTGGTTCTTTTTCCATTCGTATTCAGCAATAGCTTCCCTTAATTCTCGTTCTCCTCTTGAATCACCATAAAAATTCTTGTGGGATCTTAACGCATTAATATATGCCTCTATTATGTGTTGAGGTGGCGAAAAATCATATTTGCAGGGATCACCTATATTCAGTCTTATTGTTTTCTTCCCGGTTTCATTTTCATATTTCTCGGCTTCCAGTACTACTTCCCTAATCACATATCTTATTCCCCTAGCATGGGATGGTGGAATGAACTTGCGCACCATACTCACCAAGATCATAGATAAAAATGCAGTATTGTGTCCACGCTATATACCATTTATCCTCGTCACGCTATCTCGCTCATTAATCTATCCCTTATATCTTGAACTCTCTGGCGGACTTTATCAATATCTATATTTCTGAATCCTTCATTAGCATGATAAACAATCCTTCCATCTATCCATACAGATTCTATTATTCGTGAATCAAGAGCATATACTAGCATCGCATATATATCGTGTATAGGAGTGGACTCAAGAGCTCTTTTGACATCTATAACAATGAAGTCTGCCTTTTTCCCTATCTCTATAGATCCCACGAAGTTTTCGAGACCAAGAGCTCTAGCACCGTTTATTGTTGCCATTTTCAGCACTTCCCTCGCGGGAAGGGCTTCTGGGTCGAGCAGGATACCCTTCTGTAACAGTGATGCTATATGCATCTCTTTCCATATATCGAGACGATTATTTGATGCTGGGCCATCTGTCGCCAATGCGACATTTATTCCTAGTTTCAGCATCTTTTGTACTGGGGCTATTCCTGATGCCAACTTTAGATTAGATGTGGGATTATGAAGAACGTGAACCCCCCTGCTTGCTAGAAGACCAAATTCGTGCTCTTGTGGCCATACTACGTGTGCGGCCATTACTTTCCCTGATAGAAAACCTATTTTGTCTAGATATTCTATAGGCGACATTCCTGTTTTCTTTTTGATGTCTTCGACTTCCTTACGTGTTTCTGAAAGATGTATATGTATTCGTGCATTATTTTCGTCAGATTTTTCCTTAATGAGTATTAGCAACTCCTTCGTACAGCCATACGGTGAATGGGGACCATATGCAAAAAATATGCGGTCATGAGCATCCTTCTCTTCGATAAGTCTCATGAGATCTTGCCTGAACATTTCTGCGATCCTTAATTCTTCTTGTGGAGACCTACCAAAGAATACATCGGCGGATCCATAGGACACCACTGCTCTTATGCCCGAGTCTATCGCTGCTCTTGCAACTTCTAGTTCATGATAGTACATGTCAAGAAAACATACTATTCCATGCTTCAGCATCTCGGCTATTCCATATAGGGCTCCAAAGTACACATCACTGGGTTTCAGCCTCATTTCTATCGGCAGAATATATCTATTAAGCCATGTGGCTAGATCCACATCATCTTTCACCCCCCTCAGGAGAGTCATCGCTACATGTGTATGAGCATTGATAAACCCAGGAATAATTACTCTCCCACTCAGATCTATAAGCTCATCATATTCTGGGGGCTTACTTTTTCCAATATAGACGATCTTACCATCCTCGATTCCAATATAACAGTCTTTAAGAATTCTCATATCCCTATCCATAGTCACAACTATTGATGGCCTAACCAGAAACACACATACCACCGATCAAAAGAGCCTTTAATGAGATAATATACAGGAGATCAATACACAAGGGGCATAACCTACTTAAACTTTAAAAGCAGAAGAAAATATTAAAATAATAACGGTAGAACACCCGCCCGGGTAGCGCAGTGGTTATGCGCGCTCCCCTGGTAAGGGAGAGGTCGCGGGTTCGATCCCCGCCCCGGGCTTAAAAGTGGGGGGTTAGTCTAGCCTGGTAGGATGCTGGCCTGGGGCGCCAGTGGTCGTGGGTTCGAATCCCACACCCCCCACCACAAGTCATGCTAAAAAATTCAGGCCCGTGGTGTAGAGGTCAAGCATGGGGGCCTTTGGAGCCGCGAGGAAAGCCCCTGACGCCGGTTCGAATCCGGCCGGGCCTACCATGAGATTATCATTTATCATTCTTACATATTACGTGTTTCAAAGTGATGTGCGGCTAATACGTGACTTATTCTCACTTATTTTTGTAGTGATACGTTATTTTTGACTGACAGATTAGCAGGTGGTGGTCTGATTATTTTCGATCCATATTTAGCAATCAAAATATTCTTGGAAGACGGAAAAGGTCTATTATTGTATAGTTGCAACAGTAGACAATTTGTAGTTATGTATGAAATGGACGTAGAAAGAAGTAATAAAAAAGCGTCTAAAATTGACATATATGGCAATAAAAAGCTTGTTTCTTTTATTCTGAAGCTTATTGAAATATTAGATGGACATGATAGAATACGGGCTCATAATAGGACAGAGAACAAGTTTATGTTTACCGCAAGATACGATAATCGCACCCTTTATGGTTGTCTTGCAGTTCTCTCTATCCACGATGAAAAAAGCAATCAAATATCTAAAATTTTGACCAAATTTTTATCTGATATAAGCCTGGATACACCGAGTAACATGCTATTAATAATTCCAAAAAAAGATAGTCGCATAGGTTTTTTACTTCTGTTTCTCTCAGAAAACCCCGGAACAATAAATAAGAAATTCCTTACTCCCCTTCTCGCCCTATATAGTCAATCTATGGGCATTGACATAAAATTCATTCAAAAAAACAATGTCGGGGAATTTCTGAAGAAAACCTTAACATTCAGCAATCCACGATATATATATTCTATCGACATCAACAGTAACATATTACTAGAAATACTTAAGTTTATATTCAGGAGGACCTATAAAAGCTCCATACCTTACGAGAAACCAACAAAAATGGAATATCCATTAACCCAAGACAATACGTTAACCAAACAGTATCTTATAAACGAAGATATTCTTCTCACGGAGATAATGAAACTACTGCACAAGAAGAACATAGCATTACTAATACACAGAAGACACAAAAACGCACCATATGACAAAAATCTATATATGGTAAAATTGTTACCAAATAACGACAAATGGATCTTATGCGATACTATACATGGAGAGTTCGAGGAATACCTCATTCCAGAGAGCATTCTTATAGCACTCCTATTATCCGCAAAATATAACAGAAGGAAGAAAGAAGACAACCAGCACCATAGCAGTTCTAAGAGACTAAGGACGCCTCTTCAGTAGGGTACTACTAATAATTAGAATTATGTCAGCTCATAATACTCGGTACCTCGGACCACCTGAATAGTTTGCTTTTTCATGGATGCTTCAAATTCTCTATAATAATTGAGTAGGTCTTGTGAGATTGATGGACGAGCATTTGATAATGCATACTCAAAGTCCTCCATAGTAACCTTAGTAGGTTTAAGATCTGACCGTCTTAACGCCTGCATTGCCGCCTCTCGACACACAGCCGCTATGTCTGCCCCAGAAAAACCTTTGGTTTTCCTAGCTAGGTCAGAAAGATCAACATCATTAGCCAACGGCATCCTCCTTGTGTGTACCTTAAATATCTCCAATCTTGCCTGGAAATCTGGTGGTGGTACATATAACACTCTATCGATTCTCCCAGGCCTAAGAAGCGCCGGATCCAAAAGGTCAGGCCTATTTGTTGCTGCTATTATGAATACCTCACCTCTACTTATTAACCCATCTAGTTCTGTGAGAAGTTGAGATATCACTCTCTCTGTCGCACCTGAATCACCAGAATATAGACCCCGACGAGGAGCTATCGCATCTATCTCATCAAAAAATATTATGCAGGGCGCTACCTGTCTGGCCTTTAAAAACACTTCTCTAATACGTTTTTCGCTTTCGCCATACCACTTGCTAAGTAGTTCAGGTCCCTTAACGCCTATAAAATTAGCCTTACTTTCCGTTGCGACAGCCTTGGCGAGTAATGTTTTTCCACAACCCGGGGGCCCGTAAAGTAGAAGCCCTTTCGGAGGCTCAATCCCCATCCTTTCAAATGCATCAGGGTACTTTAGTGGCCATTCCACCATCTCCTTTAGTGCCTGCTTCACATTTTTTAAACCACCCACATCGTCCCACCTTACATTAGGTATCTCCACTAGAACTTCTCTTAAGGCTGAGGGCCGTATCTCCTTCATCGCATTCTTAAAATCATTCATTGTTATTTCCAACTTCTGAAGGATCTCTGGAGGGATAGGATCTGGTGAGCTTATATCTATATTATACTGCTTAATGAAACGCCTTAAGGCATGCATAGCAGCTTCTCTAACCAGTGCTGCCAGATCTGCTCCCACATATCCATATGTCTCATTGGCTATCTTCCGTAGGTCAACATCAGATGCCAAGGGGGCACCTCTTGTATGTATTCTTAGAATCTCATATCTTCCTCTTTCATCTGGAACTCTTAATTCTATTTCCCTATCGAATCTACCTGGTCTCCTTAGTGCTGGATCTAAAGCATCTACTCTATTTGTTGCCGCAATAACAATAACATTTTCTCTAGGTTGAAGTCCATCCATCAATGCCAAAAGCTGGGAGACTATTCTTTTCTCTACCTCACCCACCACTTCACTACGTCTTGGTGCTATGGCATCAATCTCATCAATGAATATTATTGCTGGTGCGTTTCTTCGGGCCTCATCGAAGATCCTACGTAATCTCTCCTCGCTTTCACCATAGAATTTTGAAACAACAGCAGGTCCAGATATTGATATGAAATAGGCATCTGACTCGTTTGCTACAGCCCTTGCTAAAAGTGTTTTACCCGTCCCTGGAGGCCCATATAGCAGTATTCCCTTTGGTGGATCAAGATTTAATCTCTCGAATAGCTCTGGATGCTTCAGGGGAAGTTCGACAAGCTCCCTTATTTTCTCTATAGCATAATCTAGACCCCCTATATCATCATATCTAACTAGTCTAAGTCTGAGCTGTTGAGGAGTCTCCTTAAGGATTTCTATTTCCGTTTCATCAGAGACAACAACAACCCCCTTAGGTTCGGTCTTTATCACAACAAATGGTAACTTCTTGCCGAGAACTTCTAGATACACGACATTATTCTCCATCAGCGGAAGATTATTCAAAGTCATTTTTATGTCATCAGTACGTATTGTTACATATTTAAGCATGCTACCACTTGTTTTTGGAACCAACTGAATCTTCATGGCCTTAGGTGGAGGATAACTAGGCAATTTATATACGAACACATAACCTCCGATCCTTACCCCTACATTCTCCCTCAGGAACTGATCCATCTTTATATAGTATGGGTCGCTACCCGTCTGCTTCCTATCTGGCCATATATATGCTGCAACCATGCCCCTAGGCCCCTTTATGGTCACTATTTCACCCGTAGCAACTCCAAGCTCATTCATAACAACTTTTGAGGTTCGTACACGAAACCTACCTATGTCCCGGGCTAACGAGTCCAATACCACCAGCTTTGCCTGGTGTTTGACCATAGCACTCACTGGTATACGCATTTATTAAATAATCCAGTTAAGGAAATTATTAAAGAGCATATTTTAGCGGGGACAAAAATATGCAGAAAAAAAGAAAAGCAATGTTTTTCATAAGCATTTTGTGGATCAGCATAATCACTTCTATAATTTACGCGGGATACCCCCCATCAAAAACAGAGTCAATAACAACTCTAACAGATCAAGGATACATTGCCAGAAAGGCATCTAATGAGACACAAGAAAGGAACATATCTCTAGACCTCAGAAAACTTAGAGATTTCATTCTTGATGAGCTTATCACAGAGCACGGGGGATTCCCCCTAGATATTAAGGGGGATGGATACATAAATGCTACATTCTTTGGAGTAGTATGCCTATACCTATTAGGAACCATCAGCGATAAAAAGGGGGACATAATAAACTGGCTAAACTACTCCTACGACGAAGAAACTGGTGGTTTCCGAGAATGGGTTGGTGCCAATATCTCTCTTAAGGCCACATTATGGGGCTTACTAATCACAGATTTTGGTATAGAACCAACAAAATTCGACTTAAGTGACACAATAGAATACATAAATGCCACAATCCACAGTATTTCTATCGACACATTAGATCTAATCACACTAGGGTTATTATTAAAAGTCTTAAACACTCATAGAAAACAGCTAATAAATACATCACTAGAAGAGATAATCCCCAGTCTTACACAAGAAGTCATGACATTCTATAATGATGAAGTAGGGCTTTTCTGGGATCCACATGTTAAATATTCCCCAATCTTCCAAACATATCTCGTCCTAAGCGCCCTAATGGACAATACATCAAATCTTCTAACCAGAGCCCAAGTAGAGAAAATTGGTAAAGCGATTCTCGACATGAAGTACAATGGTGAAAATGAAAAACTCAAAGGTGGCTTTGGTCACGACCCATCCAACCCCACAGTCTTTGAGACTGGATTGGCGATTGCCACTCTAAAGTGGTTACAAGAAATGAATCTAACCGATGAAAATACATCGGACATACTAGAAGACACACGCTTTATAGACACAGTAATATCATTCATTAATAATAGCCAAAACACTTCTGGGGCAATCATGGAAAATCCATTATCCGACAAAACAGACATTTTCCAGGCCTATGGTACACTCATAGCATTTCTCGCGTTGAATAAATTAACCCATATCTTCAAGATCGAAACAGAACTCCTATTAGATTCAGAACAAAACTCTGATCTCCAAATTCCCGTGGATTTCAACGGAACAATATCTATAGAGACAACAATCAATGTTCTGGATGGACGAATATATGGCCTACACACCCAATACGCATTGATAGATCTCTACAACAATATTACAATCAACAAGGGAAACATGACAGAAAAGAATGAGAAATACATTCTCAATCTGAGCGAGATCTTCGACCTAAAATTTGGGAGATACAAAGTGAAAATATTACTTGAGAAAAGAATCCTATTGTCGAAGATTTACCTAAACACATCATTAGATTTCAGAGTGGGATACGCTATCGATATCCAAGTAACACCGCAATATCCAAAACCAGGAGAAAACGTATCATTCCAAGTTAAAGTGATGTTTTATAATGGGACTTTAGTTAACGGATCCACGCTATTCTTCACATTCTATAAAAATCGGAATAGACCCCTCCTCAATCACTCATCAAGCGTCAATGGATCACAAATAACATTAAATTACACACTTCCAACAAATATTAGCTTAGGAGAATACCACGTTATTGTCTACATAAACGACACATGGGGGTTCAACCATACATATAAAATGACGAGACTCTATGTGGATGATGATGTTATATTTGAGCTAGAAGGAAACCATACTAGGTATCTCGTCGGAGAAAAAGTATCACTAACACTAAAAAATGTCACCTATGCGTATAGTGGAGCCCGCGTCTCGACGGATGCCAATATTACGGTCACACTCCTCAGCAAGAATAATCGGGAGATATCCCAAGGGAATGGTAACTGGGTAGTCCATAAGAACACTGCCGACATCTACGCTGAAATAAAAATACCACCAATGATCCCCCAATACACAAATATCACCTGCAGGCTAACAATCAGGTGGGATGAGTCAGCACCAGGAACAAAAACCTTTAGACTCTTCAACGCAACACTAATTATCGGTAATTTCTCAATCAGTAACATTACGATAATCGACAAAATCACGAACCAGACAGTGCCTCCAAGCAACATGTTTATAGGCAACACATACATACTCAAATTTACACTTCTACACTATGGCAGACTAATAGAGGAAAATCTTACTAGATACTCCTCATGTCATATCGAAAATGCCACCATAAATATAACGATATCAAGAAAAAATGAACTATTGGTTCTGGCGAAAGCAGAGTTCAACAAAACTGAGGATCACTATAGCGCCGATATCTATATAAATCCAAACATACCTACGGGAGAAAACAACCTAACTCTAAGCATCTTTATACCATCCAACTTATCCTGGTATAACTTAACGATTCCTATCACGATACTTGGAGTGCTTAAAATAACCAATGAAAACTTTCCCCCTTACGCATACGTAGATGAAACCTACAATGCTAGCTTCCAGCTTATATGTCGCGAAACAAACACACAAATACCGAATGTTAGCCTACTATCAGAAATAGTGTTTATGAAGGAGGAAGAAAACAAAACAATGTATGTTCCAGTAAGCGTATTCAATTACACCTATACACTCTCCTTCATTATCGAGAAAGCAAATAGTGTGCTAGTAAGGATAATAAGAGTAGCTGATAATACAACTATAGGAGCCTATATGTTCAACGTGTATGAGAAATCATCAATGAAACTTTCGATCGATCTATGGCATGTTGCTCCACCATTAGTAATACTCATCGCATATATCGGCTATATATTTATCCGCCTAAGATACTCAAGGAAAGTTTCCCGCAGATTTCTCATAGAAAGAGCAAAGAGATTTTCGTAATTTTTTTGATTTTTTCAAAATAGAACCGTTCGCTAATGGTGTGATGCCGAAATGTCAAAAAAAGCACTAATAATATTGGTGTTCTTGCTTCTCTCGGCAATTTCGTTCACCGATGATATTACCACAAGAGCGGAAAACATATACGAGCTACATAAAACAAGATCCCCCTCCACGCCCCCATCGAATGGGACATGGATAATAAACAATACAGTAACAATAAGCAATACGAGGCTTGTGCTAAATGGGAGTGTAATAGTTGTTGATGGAGGAACATTCCTTATCAACAACTCAACAATATACTTCAATACGACCGAAGATAGTGCATATAATATAACAATAAAGGCGGGTGGTAACCTGACAATAATAAGTTCAACGATAACAACATTAAACTCCTCGGGCACATATTATATTGTTGCTGAGGCCAACTCGACGCTATCCATAATAAACTCCACGATTTCCTTCACGGGGGACTATCAGGGGTTTGGAATCATCATAGAAACAAATAACAGCATAATCGAGGGCAACATATTCCAACCTACCTCTGGAATACTTCTTAATGGGTCCCATCATAACCTAATAGCAAATAATACTGTCACTGGAACGAACTATGGGATCTTCATCCAAGAGTCGACCAATAATACGATTGTAGACAATCATATCAACGCCACCTTCGGAATAATACTGAACTTTTCCATACACAACAATATAACCTCCAATATGTTCGGCAGGGACTCAGGAGGAATCCTAATCCTAGGTAATGCCTCCCATTTCAATAATACCATAAGTGAGAACACATTTACGGATAATACCCCAATAGTCTACATCTACGATCAATCAAACCAAAGAATCAATACTTCTGGGCAGATCATCATAGCATGTTCAGAAAATATAACGGTGTATGATGTCAGTATCGATAAAAAACTATTGGTGGGTATCGAAATAGCATTCTCATGGAATATCAGCATATACAATAGTACAATCAAAAACTCAAGGCGTGGCATATATATTACCTCAACGATAAATGGAACGATCTACGGCAACAACATAAGTGGTTGTGGTCATGGGATATTGTTGGCAAACTCGTCAGAATTTCTGATCCACGTAAATAGAATATACAATAATACTGGCTATGGCCTATACCTCACCAATTCCACACACATCATTGTATATGTCAACAATTTCATCAATAACACAAATAATGCCTATGATAACTATAACAACACATTCAACCATAGTGGATTTGGAAACTACTGGAGTAACCACTATGCCTCTGATAATGATAATGATGGAATACTGGACAAACCATATAGTATAGATAGCAACAGTGTGGATTATTTTCCCCTCGCAAACCCATTCCAGAAAATCAATGACTGGGATAACGATGGTTTGGCTAATCTAGATGAAGACACATATAATACAAGCCCCGTCGATCCAGATAGTGATAACGACGGTATGCCGGATGGCTGGGAGGTATCCTACGGACTTGATCCACTCAACAGTACCGATGCTACTATCGATAACGATAAGGATAATCTAACAAACATCGAGGAATACCTAAACTCAACGGATCCGAATGATCCAGATACTGATGACGACAGAATGCCCGATGGTTGGGAGGTATTTAATGGTCTGAATCCAACAGATCCCGCTGACGCTAATGTTGATAATGATAACGATAATCTGGCGAATGTATGGGAATATCTAAATTCGACGAATCCAAACGATCCTGACACTGATAATGATGGCTTATTGGATGGGGACGAAGTTCTCCAATACGGCACTAATCCCCTAAAGAATGATACTGATGATGACGGGATGCCCGATGGCTGGGAGGCACAATATTACCCTGATCTTAACCCATGCCAGAATGACTCATATGAGGATCCAGATAATGATGGTCTCGAAAACATTTGGGAGTACTACAATTCGACCGATCCAACAAATCCCGATACTGATGGTGATAAACTCTCAGATGGGGCAGAAGTGAACATCCACCATACTGATCCCCTAGATAACGATACAGACGATGACATGCTTTCAGATTACTACGAAGTAGCCAATAACACAGATCCATTAGACCCTGACTCTGACGATGACACAATACCTGATGGATGGGAAGTAATACATGGGCTTAACCCACTAAATTCATCTGATGCATTCTATGATGACGATAATGATGGACTTACAAATGCTGAGGAATATCAACACCAGACAAACCCCATGAACAACGACACAGACTCCGATGGGATGCCTGATGGTTGGGAGGTTGCACATTCTCTTGACCCACTAAGGAATGATTCTTTAGAAGATCTGGATGGTGATGGTATTCCTAATATCTACGAACTATATAATCGTACTGCACCAGACGATCCAGATACTGATGATGATGGTTGGAGTGACCTTGATGAAATCATCTATGGGACTGATCCTCTTGATCCAGATGACTTTCCAATGGGTACTCCCTCAACACCAACGATTACAACAAGGACGCTTGTGGGGAAACCGCCTTCTGGGGTTGGCATAATTATATACATAGGCGTGATAATAATACCAATAATTGTGCTTCTGGCTGTCATAATACTCAGGAAAAAGAAATAGGGGCCATCATAATCCTAATTGTTTGAAAGAAATCTTCCGCTTCATTTCTTCTGGTAGGATCTCACCTATTTTTTGCACATAGAAAGAATTAAATTTTCTGGCTTTTTCTTGAACTTCGCTGATCTCCTCTGGTTCCTTCTCATATATTCTGTGGAATTCAATGATTATGCTTATTATCTTCTCTACTTTTCGTGTTAGGCCGAGCTTATCAAGTGTATCCATAGTGAGACGAGCCAATACAAGTATATCTGAGAAATCACTAGAACCCGAGGAAGTTTTCAACAGTTCAAAGAACATAGTTACCATATTTTCGAGTTGATATGATCTCAACCCAAGCAAAAAGATTCTCATAATGTCGTTCAGGAACCCCTTAAATATATGCTTATGTATGAACTCCCATGCGTATTTTAGACTTATAGCTTCAATATCATCTTCCTTAGCGATAATACGGGATAGTTTCCATGTTAACTCTTGTGTTTGAGAAATATTATGGTTTACCCCTGATGTAAAGAAGGGATATATCGATAGGTTTGCAAAACCCATAAGGAAAGCATTAGCGTAGGTAGGATTTACTATTGGATGGCTGAGTGGAATTATCCAATCATTGACACTTACGAGACGACCTCCTACACCAAGCAGGTTCTTTACGAACCTCCCCCGGTATTTTGGAGCAACTGAAGAAAGAAAATTGTTGTAGAACCCTATTATGTATGCCTTATCGCCAATAATAAATAGACTAGACATACCTGCTGGTGTGTATAGATCACCAATAACTACATGGAATACATCTCTATCGATGGCCGAACGATTTATATCACTAAACATACTCTGGAAATACCTGAAGATATTGTGCCTATATAACCTGTGTGACTGTGCTATAAGGCTTCTTCTACTTATTACTAACGACCTCCCAGAGGTATCTACTATGAATTGTGGGGCGATGATATCGCTTCTCCTATTTTCAATCCTCATCTTCTTTATGATTCCCTTCTCTTCAATGAAATCCTTCGAAACTGATGTTTTCTCTATTACACTTAGATCAAAGTTCTTGAGGAAGGCACTGCGAATCCTCGATAGTTTGGTGATTATCAGGGGGTATGAGTATTCAAAAACTACCTTACCGTTCGTATCATGAACCTGTATATCATCCATATATATAGGCTCCAGAATGTCACTATCAATACCAACCTCCCCCAGATTCCTGATCATTGGTGCCGCTAAGACCACCCAAGGATCGTTCCTTATAGTATCTATCGGTTCCTTCTCGATAATCATTGTATTGAATTCTTCGGAGAGAATACTTCCTGCGGTTAGGCCCGCTATGCCGCCACCTATGATTAGAAAATCCACTATCATCTCAATCACAGATCCATTTCTTGGGGACATTCACCATAGACAATCGGGGAAAAGAATAGTTTATATGCGACCACCGTTATCGCGTATGTAGCGAATATCGATGGAAAGCATATATAGTTAAGAGGAATTAGGTAGTAATATGTGAAGCCTACAGCTATACCCAGATTAATTACCGCTATATTTATGTTCTGGGACTTGTAGGGTAGCGGGATCCCCCAAGGAAGAATAATGAATCCCCACTGCTCCATTTTTGGCCTGTACAGAGCTAGAAGCATCATCATTGCCATTATTCCAGAATAATTACCAACATATATGGAGTAAATCCTATACCCACCCAAATTGGCTAGAAGATCAATATAGCAAGCGATAAACCCCCCAACAATATTGCTGGTAACAAACAATATAATGGAAGGCAAGGCGCCGAATATTTTTCCTACCCTCCGAAATAATATATATATAACTACTACCTCTGATACTAACTGCACTAATCCTATGTTTCCGATAACCAAGTAAGCATAGGAATATGTAAGGATAGAAACCGAATCTCTATGGAAAAAAACCATAAACGCTGATAATGGCTTGATGATACCTCGGCAAAAAAGCGCGATAAAACTGATTACCAAAATATGGCTAACTAAGATAAATGCTGATGGTGACTCCAGTATCGTCTCTTTAGCTTTAATAAAGGTCCTACCAAGCAACAACGAGGATACCGCTGAGACAAATATTATATCGTCATCCCTAATATTAGGTTTGACCTATTCTACCTCTGGAACCTCAACAACGCTTTCACGCACCCTTTCCCTAGGCCTAATCTGATACTTCGCTCTTAGTTCCTCTAGAGATATTCTCTCAAGTATTAGTATTTGCCTCATGAGACGAACTATTGCTCCAGCTACCTTATTCCTAATTTTTTTAGATCTAACATTGGTAAGTCTTTCGACAATCTTCTTGTATGCATTAAACCTAAACTCTCCCGCTAATTTACTGTCGCCAGTAAGTTGCTTTATCTCCATCGATTTATCCCATACATTCTTAAGCAGGTTAAAATAGTTTGCGACAAGATATCTAGCAATATTTTTGACGAATCTAGGCTTAATTCTACCCATAGATGATCACCAACAAGCGTCTATTTTACCCAAAAAAATTATTTTGAAGACTTCTGATTTGATCGCTTCATTGCCGATGGAGGGATACCATACAATAGTTTAACAGCACCTGTTCCTACAGGTATTTCCTGACCCGCAACGACGGATTCAGAAACACCTATTATTCTGTCAACTTCCCCACATATCGCTGCTGCTATTATGTGTTTTTTAACCTCCTCGAAAGCCGCACGAGCCAGTACTGAGGGCTTCGCTCTGATCAATCCATATCGGCCTATGGCTACAACTCTCCCGCCCCACATCTGCGTATCCACTGCTAAGGTTATATGCCGTGTATCCACATCTAGCGAATAGTCATCTAGGACATCTACTGTCTCCTTTATGGCGAGAAGGCGGGCTGCTTCTATACCATAAATCTTGGCGAACTCACGTATATTGTTTGATTCGAGACGTGATAGATCTATACCATCTTGGTAAAGGATGTGGGATATTGTGTTTGCTGCTATGTTTATGTAGTACTCATAGACGCCCTTCTCTCCATCTATCTCCTCCCTACCAATCTTCGCACCCCAATAGTCAGCTATCCCCTTTATTACGAAATCTTTTATCTTCACGTATAGTTCTCCTAGGGACATCGTCTTCTGTGATCTTGATTTTCCTTGAGCCTCCCGAGGGGATATATAGATCTTGTTTTCCTCGACCTCTACCGCTATTTTCTTATTTGCACTTAGTTTTTCAACAACATCATCAAACTTTACTCCATGTTTTCTAAGTCTCTTAGGGTCAACATTTATTACTATCTGTCTTCCCTCCGGGTCGAGCGTTATGCTCTTAACCACATCTTCTAGACGGATTCCTTTTATCTTGCTTAAGATTTTCCTTGCTTTCTTTTCGTCATATCGACTATCTCCCTCTAGATACGCCCTTATCATTGGTCTCTTAAGCTTTCTTATGGCATCGAAAATTTCCTTGACCCGAGGGAGTCCTCTCGTTATTGCTACTGCTCCAGCCCAGTGAAACGTCCTAAGGGTAAGTTGTGTTGCCGGTTCCGATAATGATTGACTAGCAACAACACCAATTGATTCTCCTGGGTCTACTTGAGATCTTACATATTTCTTATAGATCTCATCATATAGTTTTGTTACTTCCTCCTCTGAGAAAACAATATTGGAATCATAGAACTTCCTGAGGGCTTCTCTTAGTTCTTCGGCTGTCGCCTTAGAGATTCTTGACCTGACCTTATCTATAATCTCATCATAATACTTCGGCCATTTGGTCCTTGGAATACCAAGCCTTCTCTCGCGCGCCCGCTCCATCAGAAGTTCTTCTAGGAGAGTTTCGATGTCAGTTAGTCGGCCATGATATGACTTTCCAGTATGTATGCAGTCCCCACCATACCTGAACTGTATTATTTTGCCGTCAACCGTTCTTGCACTCCCATCATACTCTACTCTTATGTCCTGTAATGCGTTTACTAGACGCCTATAGAAGTATCCGGAATCAGCAGTCCTTATTGCTGTGTCTACAAGAGAATCTCTGCCTGACGCATTATGGAAAAAGTATTCTATTGGATTTAAGCCCTCGGCAAAATTACCCATAACAAAACCGCCAGCAAATGGACCGATATCTCCTTTTTTGAAGTGAGGTAGTGTCCTATCGATATATCCGCGGGATGGCCTCTTACCTCTAACTAGTGTAAGGCCAACAGTAGCAAGTACCTGTTGTATATTTAGATCCCCACCTCTCGCACCAGTCAATGTCATTATCATGAATTGACTGTCTGTAGGCATATGCTTAACTATTTCATTTCCAGCATCTCCCCTAGCCATTTCAAAAAGGTTAATAAGTTTCTCTTCGAGGGTATCCCTTAAGCCGAGACCAGCTTCTGGTTCTAGTTCGCCCTTGAAATATTTCTCGACAAGCTTATTTGCTTTTTCTACATATTCGTTAAGTTTTTCCTTTATCTTTTTCCTCACCTCTTTCGGAACATAGACATCCCATAGTGTTATGCTAAATCCCCTATCGGTTATATAGCGTATCAACATTGCCGATAGTTTATTCAAGAACTTCTTTGCCTCGTCGTATCCATATTTCTCCACTATTTTCTGAATGAGATTTTCAGGTTTTTCGGCTCCTATAGAGTTCTTATCCACGAACCCCTCTATTATTTTTCCATCCCACACCCTAATCCTTAACGTCCTGTCCCTAATTCCGAGTACATGTCCCTTTATTTTGCCCTTATAGAAGATCCCCTTCGGAATAATTGCGGAGAAAACATCGCGACCAGACCAGTATTCCTTACCGTCCTCAACTTTTGTGGGAGGAATAATATCCGTTATTCCAGCATAGTAAAGCAGCTGACATACCTCATCCTTCGATAGGAATGTCTTTGGCTTCGTAAGGAGGAAAGCACTAGTGATATAATCTTGCTTTGGACCAATTATCGGTCCACCATAACGGGGAGTAATAATATGCTTCTTTACCTCCATGAGTATTGATAGCTCAGCACGGGTCTCATAGAATCTAGCAAGATGGAGATTCATTTCGTCCCCATCAAAATCGGCATTGTATGGGGTACATGTCAGCAAGTTTATCCTAAACGTGTTGTAGGGCAAAATCCTAGCATAATGGCCCATCATTGATATCCTATGTAGCGTGGGTTGCCTATTGAACACAACAATATCACCATCAACCATGTGCCTCTCGACAATATCACCAAACTGCAGTTCGTTAGCGTGTTTTTCGAGTAAATCACTACTGAGAGGCTCCAGCATGATCTTGTGGAATGTTCCGTCGGGGTTCTTCTTATGTATATATACTGCTCCTGGATATTTCCATGGGCCCCGCCTTACGAACTCTCTGAGTTTTTCGATATTATACTTGTTTACCACCTCCGCGATTAGGAAACACCTAGCTACCTTCTCCGGGACTCCAACCTCATCAATGGATATGTACGCATCAGGAGATATTACGGCTCTTGCACTATAATCTACTCTCTTCCCACTTAGGTACTTCCTGAATATTCCTTCCTTGCCATGGAGCCTATGGAATATACCCTTAGGCTCCTTCTTTACACGAGACCTCTTCCTTAAACCAAAAAACACCTCAACTAGGTGCTGAATCCTCAGCCAGTACTGCTCCATTACCTTCCTAGGACCCCCCTCCAGCTTGTCTTTAAGCCTATTGTTCTCTCTTATGAGGTCCCTGAGTACTAAGGTGAGCTGATCTTCTTGCCTCTCGCCCGACGCTGGAATAGCCGGTGGCCTAACAGTAAGGGGTGGTACTGGGAATATTGTCAGTATTGTCCATTCTGGGCGGCTCCTATCTGGGTGAAAGCCCATGAGAATCAAATCCTTCCTTCTCTCTTCCACTTCTTCCCCTTCTAGATGCTCATATTGGCTGTATATTGATGATAGTATCTCCCGTATTTCTTGTGGCTCATATTTCCTTTGATAGTAATACTTGACTTTTCCTCCCTTCGTTTTCTTTATTATTTTGGCGTTCTGCTCCTCATAGTACTTTACTTGATCCTCGGTTATCTCTATAAGCCTGATGAATGTCATTAGTTGACTATCAAAACGAAATGTAGCCGATTTTTTATGTCCACAATATGGACAAACTTTTTGTGTTGCTGCTTTATCAAGTATTTTTTTGGCCAATTCTATTCTTGGGTGCCCATATAGATTCATAAATCTCTTCATGCGTTTCCAATACTTCTCGCGATCTTCACGTGGAAGGGTTAATCTCCCACACTTATCACATATCGCATTGAGAACTTTCTGTATCCATTTTATGAATGCTAAGTGATATATTGGTGCCGCCAATTCAATATATCCGAAGTGACCAACACATCCGAATCTCCCCTGTCTCCTCTTCAGACCGCATGTCGCACATCTCTCATTCGTGGCCGCCCCAAGTCTAGGGTCGAGAGGACCACCCTTCATTGGATTACCATCCGCTGAATAAAGCTCTGCCGAATTTATAGCAACTACACTCATCCTTATGATCTCATCTGGTGACATTATCCCGAATATTATTTCCGAGAGCTTTTTGGGTATCAAGAAATATCACCAAACCATATTGTTATGCCATCTTACAATCTCTAACGATATAACCCAATATAAAAAAATATCCATAATATTTTTGGACTAGGGTGCTTTCCGATGCCAAAGAGAAAAGCTGTAAAGATGCCCCGGATAAAGACATCTGCTGGGATAGTCACTGGAACAAAACTCGAAATTGCAGATAATAGCGGAGCTAGGATAGGCCAAGTAATAGCTGTTCTAGGCTATAAAGGAAGAAAAAGAAGATACCCAAAAGCTGGAGTTGGCGATGTCGTTGTGATCGTGGTTAAGGATGGTACACCCGACACAAAACACCAGATATTTAGGGCCGTCATAATACGACAGAGAAAACCATACCGCAGAAAAAACGGGAATTGGATACAATTCGAGGATAATGCAGCTGTTATAATTGACGAGGAAGGAAACCCAAAAGGGTCACTTATCAAGGGTCCCGTAGCTAGAGAAGCCGCCAAGCGGTTCCCAAACGTAAGTAAAATAGCGACCCAGATCGTATGACTTGAGACATTTTATTTTTATTTGAAGTTTCCATATTATTGTAAGAGTTAATGAAATATTGAATCGGTGCATCACTTTGTCTGCACGCCGAACAAAACAGCGAAGAAGCGACAAAGAGAGGAGCGAAACTAAGGATTTTCTAAAAGTTTTGATGTCACTCAGTGGTGTCGGTAAAGCAACAGCACAGAAACTTATTGAGAGCGGATACACGAGCCTTGAATTAATAGCAATTACCCCACCAAAAATTTTGGAAGAAGAAGCCCACATATCATCAGCCCTAGCATCAAAAATCGTCTCTGCTGCCCGAGAAAAAATCGGTTTAGGATTTATAAGTGCTAGAGATCTCCTCAATATTCGTAGAAATGTCAAAAGAATAACCACTGGCTCGAAATCTCTTGATGATCTCCTCGGAGGTGGTGTTGAAACGCAAGCAATAACTGAATTCTATGGTGAATATCGCGTAGGTAAAACACAGATAGCTTTCACCTTAGCAATAACCGTCCAACTGCCAGAGGAAAACGGTGGCCTCGAAGGAAAATGTTTATTTGTTGATACCGAAGGTACCTTTAGACCCGAAAGACTAATCCCGATAGCCCAGAGATTTGGTCTTAATCCAGATAAAGCATTGGAGAACATCATTGTTGCTAGAGTCTTCTCGACAGAACAGCAAATGAATGTTGTGAAGGAGGCACGAAAGATTATCTCGGAGAAGAATGTAAAACTTATTGTTGAAGACAGCCTTACCGCATTATTTAGGTCAGAGTACATTGGAGTAGATCAGCTTGCAACCCGACAACAAAAACTTAATGTTCATCTGCATGATCTAGCCCGTCTGGCATGGGCATTTAATATAGCCGTTGTTGTAACTAACCAAGTTGTTGCGAATCCTGCCTCGTTCTTTGGGCCCCAAATGAGTCCTATCGGGGGGCATATAGTGGCGCATCATGTGACTACAAGGGTTCATCTTAGGAAATCAAGAGGAGACAAAAGAATAGCCAAGATTGAGGATTCTCCCTGTCTCCCAGAAGGCGAGTGCGTCTTCAGGATAGCTTATGACGGGATACGTGATGTTGAGGAAGAATAACATATCGTATATCCCCTAAGAATATACAAAAAATAGAATTTCTACTGAAGAGATTTCAGCTCGTTTTCTAGCTCATCCTCGCTCAGTATGGGTCTCCACTCACCCTTATACTGTGGGAGAGATTTTGCTACCTCGTCCATGAGCAAGAGAAGAGCTCTTTTTGTGCTGACTTGAGACATCCATGCTGTTTTTTCCCCCGCAACTATAGATACACTGACCCATAGGTCTGGTTCTTTTTCGTAGAGAGCATAGATATAGTCCTTAGTTCTAATCACGATACCTGTCTTTAATAGTGCTTCCTTTACAGCCTTCGCCGCTTCCTCTCTAGATATCTCTTTCTCACTCATTCTTTACCCTCCTTCCAACCCAAGATCTTACGTAACCAGTCACCAAATTCCCCCAAAGTTCCCGTATATTTCAGAGTTATCTTCTCCCCCTCAATGGCTTCAGCAATCCAGTTTTTGCCCTTAATTATCCATTTATTGTCTTCCTTATCTATCTCCTCACTCTCGGCCTTCAACATTTTTAGTACATCCTCATCCCATGGTATTTCCCTCACATTCTCGATAACATCTTCCAAACCATGTTCTGGGGGAGGTATATTTTCGATAACCGCATGCTTCTTGTAATGTTCGATCGTTAGTGAATCCCAGTCAACATCTATCTTGTTATCCTTAATTCTGTATACGAATCTGACTCGGACAACATCAAGCTTGTCTATGCCCTTCTCCCTGAATACGTTGAATAAATGTTGGTTTATTAGTGCAGATACTCTCACCGCCTCCTTGGGGTCGATACCTAGTGGACGCGTCTGGGCTAATAAAGTTCTACGTATCTTATTCGCGTATCCAGCCGCTATCACAAAACCACTCGAGAACTGCTTTGTCTGTTCCTCCGACATATTGACACACCATATTTATGTTCCGTTAGAATATATTATTAGCGATATTTTTAAGCAAAGTATTTGTGGCAAGCCCTTAAATAGACAATGGTGGCTGGTATGGCGTATCCCCGGAGAGAGAAAAAGGAAATCTATGAGACTATCTTTGAAGAGAACGCTTTCCCACCTGGGGAGCTTCTAGTTACCCCCCGGGATGTTTTAATGAGATTCATTAAGGTACAACCCCCCGAAGTACCAGAAGAAATGGCGAAATCCTTCTCAAAGATTCTTACTGATACCCTCCACTTCTATCCATCTATGGGGAAGAGGGAAAACATTGTGCTGAATATACCCATGGGGCATAGATATACGAAGTTCGTATATGTTGTTGACCCATATACTATCTATATGCCATATCATTATCATATACCTGAGCTCTATGGAATATACTTCCGGGAATCCCCACTAAGGGATAATCTTCAAAATCTCCTGAGACTAGCATATGGCCTACTTACCGACAAACACTTTTATGAACGACTCAGAATACCCGATGTCACCATACATGAGATTGAAGCAATACTGAAACATCCTTCATTATTTGTTGGATTAATAATATCCCTTTACCTGGAGGCACTATACATGCACGCACTCGCACACCATGTACTGGAGGACGTATCCACATGGTATGAGATTAACAAGACGGATCAATATTCGGTGGTACGCAACTCAGCGATGGAGGAGGCATTCTGTGAATATATCATGTATAAGGCCTTGCAGGGCGAAATGGGCTGGAACGAGGCTAGAGGCGGATACGCGTTGAGGGTTCTCTATAATCTACGAGACGTATTCGCAATCCCACCAGTCTCGCCAGAATACTTAATGAGGTTCATAAAGGCGTTCAGAGATGTCTTTCCAGCAATACTTTATATCCACCGCCACAAAACTATCTACAGGAAATACCAGTTCTACATACCACGCATAGAAAAGGAAATCTCCATGAAACTATCATTCATATTTAATGGTCTATGGCTTGACCATGTATATAATGTCGAGCCAATGAAGGTTCATATAGAGGGAAAGGAAATTTTCCAGAGAATCTTCCTGATAGACCTATAATTCTGACAATCCCAATATATTTCAGAACCCTTCCAAAAAATAGAAAGCTATTCAGAAAGAGCTATTCCCATTTTTTCGAGATCAGAAATCGCAAAGTGAAGTCCAAAATTCTCAAGGGTCGATTTTCTCGGAATACCATTCTTGTCCCAACCTCGTGCATCATAGTACATGTCAAGCAAATTGTCATAGACTTCCTTGCTTAAACGCATACCTACTGCTGGACCCTTACTGGGAGCCGTCTCAAACCACTTCGCTGGGGGATAATCATACTCACGTTTCCAGTGGCCATACTCACGAACAAAGAACACTCTAATCAGGGTATATATTTTATCGGCTATTCTGTAAATTTGGTCCAGTGTAAATTCGAGCCCTGTCACAACCTTGAGGAATTTTGGATAATACTCAAGTGGATAACCTAGTTCAATCCATGGTAAACGGCATGTCGTGAGCATCTCAAACATGCCACCTCGGATTCTCTGAAATTCGATCACCTTGTCCGGTTTAGCCCTATCAACTTTTTCTCGACCATACCTCATCTCCCAGGCTATGACCCACGCACTTTTATGATGAGCACCTATTTCGCTCGTCCCATAGGCTAATGCCATGGCTGGAGCCCCATGACAATCATATCCAGAGATCTCAAGCCCCTTTACATGCATCGCAATTTTTTGCGCATCCTTACCGAACTTCTTTGCCGCAATTTTCACACCATCAGCAAGTATATTTCCTATACCCTCCCTCTTAATAATCCTCTTTGCGAGTTCGATGGCCGCCTCCGCATTCCCGAACCTCAGTTCTAGGCCCTTCGTATCCTTGCTCGTAATTATTCCCTTCTCGAAGCACTCCATAGCAAAACCAATGACATTACCAAGGGATATTGTGTCAACCCCCATATCATCAGCAAGTTTATTTAATGCTATCACCACATTATAGTCCCCTATCCCAAGGTTCGATCCAAGTAAGGCAACATTTTCATAATCCATCTCAGCGAACCCCTTCCACTTCTCAGATTTTGAAACTAAAACATTACCACACGGCATAACACAGCTCATACATGCCTTCCTCATGTATTTGTACTCCCTAGCCATGGCTTCCCCTCCGATCTTGTATGCATCTTCGAATATTCCCTCACTAAAGTTATATGTCGGTAATGTCCCAACTTCCTGACACCATTCGACAGTCATTACTGTTCCTTGGTCTATCCATTTCTTGTATCCTTCTGCCTGCATTATTTTTTGCCGTGACTCCCAGAATAGCTCGAGCAGACCATCCACATCTGCTATCGGTATTGTCTTCCATCCATATGCGACAACTGCCTTCAAATTTTTGGAGCCGAATACGGCACCCATCCCTGTCCTTCCTCCCGCACGGCCATGCTCGCAGAGTACTGTTGCGAATCTAACCATATTCTCCCCTCCAGGGCCTATAATTAGTGTACCCGCATCTCTCTCCGTCTCTTTTCTCAGTATGTACTCGGTCTCAAATACACCTTTTCCCCATAAATGTTCTGCTGACCTAAATTCTACGCCATTTGGCGTTATGTATAGATATATTGGTGTCTTTGCTTTTCCACGTATTATCACAGCGTCATAGCCTGCTTGTTTAAGTTGATATCCAAGATGGCTTCCTATGTTTCCGTCGCCGTATCCATTAGTTATTGGGCTTTTTGCAGCGATCACCACTTTGCCGCTTGAGGGAACCAGTATGCCTGTCAGAGGACCTGTAGCTATTACGATATCGTTCATAGGAGACAATGGATCGGTTTTGGGTTTGAGGTTTTCATATAGCCATTTTATCGCCCAGCCACGCCCCCCAATCCATTCATAAGCCCACTCCTTGCTGAGTTCCTCTTCAATAAAGCTCCTTTTTGATAGGTCAACAATAAGTATTTTTCCTACCCATCCCCCCTTCCACTCCATGCCGTCTCACCTATTTAATTATCCTTATTGCTCCCATCGGGCAGAACTTTGCACATTGGGGAACACCATCAATACTGGTGCACATATCGCATATTATTGGATACTTGTAGTCTGGATTGAAGAATACTGCTCCGTAAGGACACGCTACCTCGCAATTTTTACATGATATGCACTTCTCCTTTACTAGTTCTACATGATCACCCTTCCATATTAGTGCTCCTGTGGGACATGCCACTATGCATGGTGCTTTCTCACCACATTGGTGACATACAACGTAGCTCCTCCGTATGGTATTTGGAAAGTAGTCGGTAAATATCCTTATAGCGCTCTTTGTGGTATTTTGCTCCTTGAAGTGAGTTAGCGCACATACTTGGACACATATCAGGCATCCTGAACATTTACTAAGATCCACTTCCACTCTTCCCATAGTATACACCCAAACAACCAAGGAATTCCACAAAAAAACTTTAAAATGTGAGCGGAATAATACCTAGGCAAAACATCAGATTGGCGGGCTACATCATAATATGTGTCTGAACCCAGCGTTTTTCTGGAGCTACATCCTGTATAGAGGCTTTATCCCTATCAGTTTTAGTACTCTCGCCATTGTTCTTCTAAATGCCGCAACCAATAGTATTCTGGCGTCCCTTACTCTTTGTTCTGCCCGCAAGACAGGGCACTTCTGGTAGAACTTGTTAAACAACATTGCGAGTTCATTCGCATAATTACATAGTAGGTCGGGCCTGAGAGATCTGATAGCATCATCTATTACCTCCGGGAACTTGGCCAGTTTATAGATGAGCTCAAATTCCTCATTAGTGGTAAGCTCTTCAAAGTTGGCTGTTAATGGTAGTTTCCATGATAACTTCCTCAGTATTGATGCTGCCCTCGCATGGGAGTATTGAACAAATGGTCCTGAGTTCTGCTCGAAGTCTAGTACTCTTGCCCAATTGAACTCTATTACCTTTGTTGGAGCCGAGCTTAGTAAAGCAAACTTCAGTGCTCCAATACCTATCTCCTTCGAGAGAGCCTCTTTCGCATGAGGGGAGAGATCTGGATATCTTTTCTCTACCTCCATGCGCGCCCTCTCTATGGCCTCAGATATGAGCTCATCAAGTGATATATACCTACCCCTCCTTGATGACATGCGTCGTCTGGGTAGTCTAACAAGCTCATATGCGACATGGATATACCTCTGAGGGGCGTCATGAATCCCTAACGCTTTTAGTGCTATAACTACGTGTTTCTGTTCTAGTCTTTGGTCTACCCCGATAACATTCAGAACAACGTCCGCCCCTAGATTAACGATTTTATATTTGGCATATGCTATATCCCTAAGCAAATAGAGAGAGGATCCATCCCTCCTTACTAGAACTGGGTTCCTAATATTGGCTATATCTTCCTCGCCCACTCCCAATATGTTGTAGGCCTCCTCATCCATCTCCATGATCTTTCTGATATTTAGGGCTTTTGCCCCACCATCAACAACAGCCATTATTCCCCTCTTTTCCATTTCCCTTAGTATTTCCCCTACATAGCCTCTCGAAACTAGTTGACTTTCCCAGTCCAATGCATCATACTTAATGCCAAGAATATTCATAGTCTCCATAAACCCCTCTAGAACCATCTCTACAACCCTCTTGATTTTCTCCACGGTCTCCCCATCCCCCCTCTCATAGTTCCTGATTATCCCCGATATCCTTCTATGAGCATCCTCCCCAACATTCCTACTAACCACCAAGTATATCATCGGCCACTTTTCCGCCAACTCATTATTAATGACTGCCCATTCCTTAAGCTCTCTGATGGTGGATTTCAGTTCCCCCAAAAGCCCATTGATATGAGCCAATTCAGGAGTATCAGTGTCAGCAGGTAGGTTCCTTAGTATATCAATAATTCCACGCCAATCAATAGTAGCAAAATACCTCATCCTCTTTACACGAGAAATAACATCTCCTAAGACGCCATGCTTATGCTTGAGGAGAGACCTCAAAATTTTCCTCTTTAATCCAACCAACTTACGAATCCTAGCCCTGAGCTCTAGAACACCCATCACACACGAATAGAGGATACCAAAAAAGTGATCCAGCTTTACACCTCGAATAGGCTCCCTCCCCCATAGATCAAAAGCATATAAGAGAACAGCAACCTGTCTACCACAATCATTAACATAAAACCTCACACACACATCAAAACCAACAAACCTAAAAACTCTCGCCAAACAGTCCCCAATAAAGGCATTCCGAGCATGACCAATATGTAATGGATGAATAGGATTAGCAGAAGTATGCTCAACAACAACCCTCCTCCCCCCACCATCGAAAGGCCTACCAAAATCCCAATGCCCAAGTATACCCTCCAAAACAAACCTAGCAAATACACCCCTATCAACAAAAAAATTAACATAACCCCCAACAGCCTCAACCCTCGAAATCACCTTAGGCAAACGCCCAGACAAAACCCTAACAACCCTACCAGCCACATCCCTAGGATCAACACCAAACCTCTTAGCGACCCTAAAACACACATTAGTATAGAAATCCCCATACCTCCTAGACCTAGTCTCCTCAACCACAACATCATCAAGATCCACAGAAAAACCCAACTCAACCAAGACATCCCTAACCAAAACCCTAAGCCCCTCAACAATCTCCCTATAAGGCCTAAACATAGAGCAAAACACCACAACACCACCAAACTTTTTTAAATCAAACAACATAATATCTAAAAATAGAGACAAGGGGGTTAGTCTAGCCTGGAAGGATGCTGGCCTTGGGCGCCAGTGGTCGTGGGTTCGAATCCCACACCCCCCACCACTCAAATGTTATACTACATTTGTGTTTTTAAGGTTCGACTATCTGTTGATTAATTTAGGTTTTTGGTTTGGAAGTAACTGGAATTCGTTTTCTGGAGAAAATCTTGGATGCGTCTCCTGTGGTTTTGTATGGAGAGAAGGG
>CAZVPA010000003.1:0-6579 GCA_964628995.1 uncultured Nitrososphaerota archaeon
CCATATTGAAGGAAAGAATAACGAAGATGCTGGAAGGACTCGAAAAAAGTCGCAACATAATATCAAAACTTCAAAGTACCGCCCCAGATGAGGCCAAACGCTTCCTAGAGAATAAATTGAAGGAAATAGACAAAATGGAGAAATACCTCCAGAGGCTTTCTCAAGTGGTCTCAATAGATCCATCACGAATACTTAGATATAAGAAAATGCTAGGAAAAACTGTAACGATAGACCCCACCAATGAGGAATGTATTCTCTCTGAGGTATACATAGATAATAGAGGGAACATATATTTGGAGATATCTATCGAGCAAGAAATACAATCCGACGCTCTTGAGGCACTATATAAAGAAATAGGATTCGACTTTATGGCCTCGGACATTAGAGATTTCCAGGAAAAAATGCTACGGAGGATGGAATCCAGACTTGGACGAAGAAGCCTAAAACCATCACTAATTCGAAGCTTTCTCCGCGAGGAAGGATTACTTAGTGCCTTAAGTAGGGAGACAATAGAGAAACTTTCCCCAATATTCAAGGTATATGGTTTTGCACCAGCAGATAAGTTAATTACAACCACTGGTGGGTATAGAATAAGGGAAAAAGATATTATAAGGGATAAGAAAGAGCTAATAAAATGTCCATCCGTAAATATGTTACCATCTGGTATAGTAGGAAAAATACTCCGCCTAGAGAATAAATACTATCTTGTTGTTGCCCAGACATTCCTACCACGTGTAGGCCGTGTACTCATCTGTCTACAGCAAGACGCGAATGGGGAGCCCCATCCAGATATCTTACTTTTGAGAAAAATCTTTGGATTAATGGCTCGCAAGAAGACGCTAGATCCAGAAGTAAAAGCGTACACTGACAAGGCACTCAAGCTCATTCAAAGCGGAAAAAATATTGAAGAAGTTTATTGGATACTAAGAATCCTTATCGTGCGGGCGGGACTAAAGGTAGCAAAAAGAATAACTGAGAGTACCGCCCTACGGCCGGCATACGTATTTTCCTACTGCCTGCAGAATGGTATCCCATTACTATTCCAAGAGATCGTCTCCCATTATGTCTATGTCATCGAGACCGACCTGATAGAGTTTGCAGGTAAGGAACCAAAAATAAAAATGCCGGTATCCCCAAAACCATTCTTTAGGGTCTTCGATCCAAAACTGCTGAATATACTCATCGGCCAAACATGCTATGAGCCCCTCGGGATCACAAGTGAACAGAACAAAATAATACTTGTGTGCGCACCACCACTCACACAGGAAATAATAAAAAGAAAGAGCGAAGAATACGGCTTACCCCTAGATTTCGCACAAACCGCAAGTAAGCTGATACGCTCCCTAATATTCTTCGGAAAAATAAGAAGCCTCACAGAATATAGAACCCTACTGGACGAACTCAATGTTCAATATATAATATATAACGAATTAGTAAGAAGCTTTGAGGAAAATGACGAGCTAATAGTGGCACATAACTTCTTCCTCCAACTCATGCATGGCTAGGGTGACTGACTATTGAGCTACATTGAGGAGAGAAACAAGTACTGGACTATATACCCAGAGCATATAGACTATAGATTATCAAGGCGGCTTGGAAGAAAAATCCCCCTTGAGTACGCTGTGGAGAATCCAACATTAGATGAGCTAATGAAGGCATGTAAGAGTCTCAAAGTACCATATACTATCGAACATGACAAGACACACCCATCAAATTGGATTGAGAAAAAGGGGCGAATAAAGGTACCAAAACTGAAGAAGCTATCCAAGAGAAAGCTTCTGAAGATAATAGCCCACAGAATAAAGCTCATACGAGAGAAAAAAGTAAAACTGGAAGAAAAACATGCACCAAGACAAAAAGTCCGGACAGAACGAATACTGAAAAAAATAAGAAAGAGGAGATAGCCTTGTCTATTGCTATCCATATCCTCAGAGCCCTCGCATACATACTTCCAGCATATATAGCCAACTCAAGTCCAGTCATCATTGGTGGTGGCCCCCCTCTGGATCTTGGGAAGAACTTTATTGATGGGAAAAGGATATTTGGAGACAACAAAACAATACGGGGATTCGTGGGTGGGGTTGCTTTGGGAACAATAACAGGCCTCATACTCCCATACGTCTTCCCATATCTAGATATGGGGCACATAAAAATTTATGACGCCCTAATCCTTGCATTCCTACTCAGCATAGGCACCCACGCGGGGGATCTCAGCGGCTCGTTCATCAAGAGAAGACTAAACCTAAAGCCTGGAGCACCCGCCCCCATTCTTGATCAGGCAGGATTCATACTGTTCGCCTTACTATTCGCATACCCATTTATGCCGCTCATCACAATTATGGAGGCAATAATAGCTATTCTCATAACGCTACTCATCCATCCACTATCAAATATTTTTGCCTACTTGGCTGGCCTGAAGGACAAACCATGGTAGCTTACTCAGATAACGCCGACACATCCCCACTACCATCCATACTTATGGCTAAGCAACAAAACAACATACAGCTTGTAAAAACCTTGGAAAAAGTTCTTAGAAGAATAATCCCAAGGAAAGATGAGATAGAACGGATAAAAAAGTATTCTGATAGGATAAAAAAAGATCTAGAGACAATAATATCCTCCCTAGATGTTGATGCTGAGGTTCGCCTAGAGGGATCCGTTGCCAAGGGTACATGGCTATCTGGAGACGTCGATCTTGATTTCTTCATCCTTATAAGATATGACCCAGAAAAAACAAAGAAGTTCTTCCTTGAGTTACTCAGGAAAATAATGGCAACACTACCCTACGACTTCCAGCTGAGATACGCAGAACACCCCTACCTGAGAGCCAAAATAAATGGTCTAGAGGTGGACATAGTCCCAGCATATAAGTCTCCCCCTCAGCATATAATATCCTCCGTAGACCGTACACCCCACCACACATCATATATACTGTCAAGAATAACCCCCACACTCGCAAACGAAATCCGCCTACTAAAGGCATTCCTAAAAGGAATAGGAACCTATGGAGCAGAAGTACGAGTAGGTGGATTATCAGGGTACGCATGTGAGTTACTCATCCTTCATTATGGATCATTCCTGAAAACGATAGTGGAGTTCTCACGAAGAAAAACCTTCTTTATTGACCCAACAGGAAGCTGGAAGAAAAAAGACGCAACAAAAAAATTTCAACACCACCCATTCATACTTATCGATCCAACAGACAGAACCCGCAACGTAACCAGCGCACTGAGACCCCAAACACTATCAAAAATACAGATATACTCAAAACTATTCCTCCAGAACCCATCCACCAAATTCTTCTTCCCCGAAAAAAAAGAGATAGACGTCCGAAACCTGAACAGAATTTTAGACGAGAGACACATAACACTAATTCTACTGGAAAAAACGGAAGACATCGCCCCAGACATCTACTGGGGGCAAGCCCTAAGAATAAAAAGAAAAATTCGGAGCCACATAGAAAAAAGCGGATTCCAAGTAGTATCCATCGACGAATACGAAACAGAAAGACATATCATACTCATCATAGAGACAACCACAAAAAAACTACCACACATCAAAAAAATCTACGGGCCACCAACAATAGCAAATATACGACACATACTAAGATTCTACCAAAAACACAAAGACGAAATAATCTCAGGCCCATGGATAGAAAACAGCAGAATATGGATCCTCATAAAAAACAAACAACAAGACCTCTACACACACCTACAACAAACACTCCAAAAAATAAGGATGGACCCCTCATTCAGGACATATCAGATACTACAGACCCCCCAAGAAATCATCAAATACGCGGAAGAAAACAGCTGTATAGAAATCCTCACAGAGGCACTATCAAAAGACAGACTCAAAAAACACCTTGAGGAAATCATCCAAAAATTAACCCAAGACAAAACGGAAAAGACACAAATGCCCACATATACCCAGCATACCAGCCATTAATCAGACTTAGAAAGAGCCCGGGGCGGGATTTGAACCCGCGACCTCGGGATTACAAATCCCGCGCTGTGGCCATTTCTAGCCGCTGAGCTACCCGGGCCTGAGGATATTTCTATTAGTGGGCCCGGCCGGGATCGAACCGGCGACCTTGCGGTTATCAGCCGCACGCGCTAGCCACTACGCTACGGGCCCAAAAACAAACTATTATGCTCTCATTGTTATCTATGAATAATATCCAATCACTTTTTAAAAATATGTCTCTGGAAAGCCAACATGATATTATGTGCTTAGATTCTCTCAATACTCATAAAAACTGATGATGTATGGAGGCTTTGTGGTTTATCTATACTCTTCTTCCTCTTCTGCCTCCTGGTCTTCTGATGGAGTCATGTGGGATTGGTGTTACATCATCGATACTTATTATTTGGAGCCCTGCTCGTGCTATTGCTTTTATTGCTGCGGCGGCTGATGCTGAGTTTATGTTAGGGGATCTATTACCCCCTCTTCCTCTTAGTTTTATCATTACTTTTGAGATGCCTGTCTCCCTTGCCCGGGTTGCTGCGTGTCTACCGACAAGCATCGCTACCCATGGTGTTGATTCATCTCTTGATGTTTCCGCAAACATTCCTCCGGTAGCCCTCGCGATTGTTATTGCTCCTGTCGCATCTGTTATTGTTACCAGTGTGTTGTTCTTGTGGCAAAATACGTATGCTATTCCTATCTTGAGTGGATCTCTTGTTGTTTTTGTTGTTTCTTCTTCAGCACCCATGACATTCACCATAGTAGAGATATATCATAATGGGATTAAAAAACTTTGGGTGGAGTTATTCTTCTATATAGAATTTTAGTTCCTCCCCATGTTCTAGTGCCCTTTCGATCAGTTTTCCTGATCTGGATCTTCTTGATATTCTTAGTTTGCCGCTCCGTGATGTTAATCCTCTTGCTACTATTATTGGTCCCGCATACCCCACGACATGTCGCGATTTGTATTGTTTACCGAAGTCAAATATGAATGCTCTTTTGCCTACTTTTAGTGTGTATATAATGCTCTCTCTGGGTGCTGTTTCCTCTACTAGCTCTGTTCCGTATACCTCGCGTGATGCCTCCCTAGATACTGGAACTACAAAGGTTCTATCGCCAAATGTATACATTTCAAAGTATGGTTTCTTCTCTAGGAAATCATACACCACCACTACTGGTCTCGCTAGATCCTCCGATTTTAGTCCATATGGTACTTTGACCGTGGTTCTTAGGGCCAATACCTTTTCTATGGCACCGTTCCTCATATGTATGACTGTATCTATGATGCTCGGAATCATCCCAAGCTCTATCTTCCCCACAAATCTCTGTATGGCGTCCATCGCGGTTGTTGAATGAATAACCCCCACCATGCCTATCCCAGCAAGCCTAAGATCAGCAAATAGTTTCACATCATCAATATTCCTTATTTCATCAAATATACAATAATCCGGACGCGATAGTAGGAGAATATCATGCAACTCTTCGGGGGTACCATAGCTCTTGGAATACTGTGTTATCTCCGCACTAAGCTGCATATCCCTAGGTGCCTCGATTGTCTTGACGATCTTCCCCTTGCTCTTATAGAACTCAGCTAGAGCCTGAGCAAATGTTGTCTTTCCAGCACCAGGAGACCCAGAAATAAGTATTCCCTCAGCTTTCAACTCCAACCTTCGCAGGAGCCTAGGGGGAATATTATAATCTTGGAGAGAGAGCTTCTTTATTGGACGCACCGCCGTTATCTCCAAGCCATCAGAAAAAGGTGGACGAGTAATAACAATCCTCATATCCCTGAGCTGAATTATTGTGCTTCCGGGACGCTCAATCTCTATGAAAGCATCTCGAGAACTCTTAGAAATCTCAATTATCTCTTGGATTATATTTCTAAGTTTCTCTCTACTGATAGGCTTCTCATCAATACTCTCGAAGACCCAATTACCGGGAACACCTTTCTTCCTTATCGGCACACAATCCTCCTTGAGATGCACAGACAACGTATCCTTGTCAAAGAAACGATATATCTCAAGATCATGTACATCCACATCCCTAATTATTAACAAAGAATCGACACCAAAGCTCCTGCTAAGCATATGCATATATCTGTCGCTAGTCAATATCGTCGCCCCAAGCCTCATGGCAAGCTCTATGAGGACCTCCTCAGTAGAGACACGATCTGAAATATCCGAGAACTCAAACTCAAGGCGTGCCTTCCTACCAAACTCCTCAAGAAACATTATGCCAATACGCCCCTCATCAAGACCCTCATCAGCCATCCTCTTCAAACGCCTAAGAATCAACGAATGCACATAGAATATTCCATTCGGAATGAGCCTCTCCACCCTAGGATCTCTTAAACCACCCGAAACTATCACACTCAAATCCAAGACATACTTTACCTTGTCAGACCCGTTCATATATCTACAACCCCAAACTCCGGAAACATTATACTTAGACACAATTATACTGATTAAAAAGAGATGAAAAAAGAAGGGATGCTCCTAGATAAGAGACATCGTGACGCTAAGACACAACATAATGGCTAACAGAAGAGGAATATCAGAATATCTGACTTATTCTCACATCATAATGGTGGAGGGGGCGGGACTCGAACCCGCG
>CAZVPA010000003.1:6589-45251 GCA_964628995.1 uncultured Nitrososphaerota archaeon
GCCTTGCAAGGGCAGCGAGCTACCACTACTCTACCCCTCCATTTGAGGGGCAACTAAGCAAACTCTCATCATTAAACAGTATCATATAATGGGCCGGGCGGGATTCGAACCCGCGACCCTCCTGCCCCCCTGAGGGGTTTCAGGTTAAAAGCCTGACGCTCTTCCGGGCTGAGCTACCGGCCCTCACTTTCTTCTATTGTCTATTAGATATTTCCTTTTTGTTTTATAAGATTTGTCTTTATTTCTTATGCGTTACCTGTAGGCCATTCAAAATATTATTAGCTGACCCAGAGATCATTGTTTAGGTTTATGCTACTGAAAAATATTACTATGAATCTATTGGCAGAAGAGTTATGGGCCCGGCGGGACTCGAACCCGCGACAAGGGGCTCCGCAAGCCCCCATGCTTTCCTACTACATTACGGGCCCAAGACTACCAATATAAATAATATGGCATTTATTAAATTCTTTCAAAGTTATGATTGTTCCTAATCATATTGGTGGTGTTTGTGAGTCGGCGCCGCGTAGTCCGTAAGAAGATATATCACTGGATACCTGTGTATCCTCCAGAATTTTTGGGGAGAGATCCTATAGTCAAAGTTTTGACAATAGAGCCGAGAGATCTTATTAATAGGATTGTACGCATCAAGGCTATTGGTTATGTTACGAGGTATGAGGATCAGGTCATGGATCTATTGTTTAGAATTGTTAAGGTTACTCCATCTGGTGCCCATTCAATCTTTATTGGACATCAGTATCCTCGGGAGATAATATCCACTATTGTTAGGAGGAGACGTAGTAAGTGTGAAGTGATCACTAGAGTCCGTACTAAGGATAATCAGCAGGTGAAGGTGTCCGTTATAGCGATGACTTTCAGGCGGGCTCATTATCGCCAAAGAAAGGCTATCAGAAGAACGATGCTTGAAATTCTTGAGGAGAGAGCAAAAGAGCTTGAGTCACAGCAGTTTCTTTGGAATCTTGTTATAAGGAAAGCATTCCATAGGGAGATCATTAGTGCTTGCCATAAGATATACCCAATAAGGGATTTCCTTGTCTATAAATCATTCAATGAGAGCAGCCTTATCCCTCCAACGGAAATTACAAATTACATTGAGGGAGATCCAGCAAAGATTCTGGAGAAAACGGAAACAGTACGGTTAAGGTGATAGAATACGTCTATCAAGAAGCTCTGGAGTGAGATAAAGAAAATCCTTGAACGAGGACGTGGATATAAGCTGGAAAAAATACTAGAGGAGAAAAAGGACTCAATAGAAGCAGTATTTCAGAAGCCTAAAAGAAGAGTATATGTTTCCGTGACATCTAGGAAAATAAGCGTACAGAAGGTCAGAAGAGTAATAGCAAGGATGGAGGAATATGGATGCCATGAGGGGCTTCTTGCCACGATAAGAAATGCCACGCCTCAAGCGAGAAAAGAGGCCGAAGCAAATAGAATAGAGATCATCGATTCCAAGCAACCTCTCATATATATTTTCGACCACTGGCTTGTACCACAACACAGGTTACTAAGCGAGGATGAGGCAAAACAAGTAATTGAAAAATACGCAGGTGGAGATAGGAGTCTAGCAATGAGAATATTCCCAAAGATATTGACCTCAGATCCAGCAGTAAGGATATTGAAAGCAAAACCAGGACAAATTATTGAGATACGTAGAACTGTGCCATCCATAGAGGAACTCCGAAAGCACTTCGGTGACCACGCAGCAAAACGAATACATAGGATACTAAAGAGGCTTATCCCCGCGGGAGAGGAAATATATTACCGTATTGTCGTGGAGGGGTAGGTGGAGACTTTGCGGGCAAGAAACTATATTGTCTGCACTAAATGCATGCGTGTCTTCAATAAGAAGCGACTTATGGAACAACAACAGGGGCGAAGGCTAGTATGTCCATATTGTGGAAACACAAACTTCTCAGATAATTTCGGGAACATTATAGCCATCTTTGACCCCGAAAAATCCGCAATAGCAAAGAAATTGAATAAAAACGAACGAGGAATATTCGCACTCACAGTGGAGGTATAATAACTTATTTTTAAGTCATACTTCTCGGGTGTAGTCTATGGGACTAAGGGATAAACTAGCGGAGTTGCTATCATATTTTAAAGTCCCAAGGACACTTATCTGTCGCATTGGGGCCTTGCTTATAATATACGTTGTTGGTCTAGTTCTAAGGCTACAGCCAATATTGATGTATGGAGCCAATCATAGGGCCTATGACCCATTCATTCAATATAGGGCCACCCAAATATTAATTGAAGAAGGACTACTGGGCATGCTCTCATACTACGACTTCAAATATTGGTACCCCTTCGGTTCGTCCACATCAAAACTATATATAATAGTACCATTGGTTGGATACATAATTTATGTGATACTGAACGCGCTAGGATTTCATGTTGATCTTCTTATGGCGATTACTATTGCCCCAGCCATTCTTGGATCCTTCTGTATAATTGCTGTATATTTCATTGGAAGAGAAATAAAAAATGATAATGTTGGACTCATTGCTGCACTTGTTACTGCTGTTGCTCCTGGCTTCTTACAGAGAAGCATTGCTGGGTTCTATGATAATGAGATGAGTATTCTATTTATCCTGCTACTACTCCTGTTTTATATAAAGGCCATCAAGACTGGAAGCATTGCATACTCTATTATTAGTGGCTTTTTTGGTGGTATTGTATGCTGGAGCTGGGGTATTTGGCGGTACATACTTGCGATATTAGCCATCTATACATTCCTCAGAATGATCGGAGGGAAAATCGACTCAAACGACTCTATAGCATATGGAGTAACAATAACACTATCCGTGGCAATGGGCATAATGATTCCCAGGAACTACGGGATAATAACATCGACCATTGTTGCTGTATCAATCGCTGTTCTATTACTCGTATTCCTGAACTATCTTGCTCTACTTTTTTCAAGAATTTTTGGGAAAACACGCATCCAAATGTTCAAGATATTCTTGGGGATAGGGCTTGTATGTGTTTCGATAGGACTCCCCGCTCTCTTTATGCTCGGCTACCTGAAAACAATAACAGGAAAATTCGCATCAATCCTTAATCCATTCCTTAGAGAGAAAGTCGTTACGTATACCAGTGTAGCCGAAAATCAACCTGGCGTCTGGACAAACTTCTATATGGGTGCAGGACTCGGAGTTTTGTTTGTGCCTATCGCTATATACGCAATGATTGAGCGTCGACATAAGGTGGACTTATTACTCTTCTTGCTTGTCGTGACATCATTCTATTTTGCTGCTTCAATAACACGGTATATTGTACTAGGCTCTCCCCTAATATCATTGGCTGTCGGTTTGGGTGTTGATTATTTAATAGAACCATATGCCAGATTTTTAACCAAACGATACATTTTGCATAAATCTCGAGTAGTCAGAATATTCCTAGGAGAACGCCGGCCCCCTCGGAATGAGGCCTTTGCTGTTTACGCTATCATATTCCTTGTCTTCCTACTTTCCGTAAACCAATGCATAAGCATGGCAAAGTATTATAGTGGCTACGACTATACTACAGCAGAGAGAGAAATTTTCTACTATCTTAACACACATGCTAACCCAAATGATGTTGTTCTTTCCTGGTGGGACTATGGGTATAGATGTACAGTCATAGCGAATATTTCCACATTAGCTGATAATGGTACAAGAAACTCTACCCAGATGGGTGTAGTAGGAAGTATGCTAATGTTGCCTCCGCCGAGAGCCATATGGCTTATGAGGAAATATAATGTTAAGTGGGTTTTGGTATATTCTGTGGACCTAGCAAAAGCTATATGGATGATAAAGATAGCCAGCAAGCATGCACCTATGTATGGAGTACATGAAAAGGATTACCTAAATAAGGAAGAGATGCGATACCGCGAGCCATTCTTTCACTCGGTATTATGGCACTTGCTTGCCTATAAGGAAGATACACGAGTTCCTACTTGGGTAGAGAGGTATGGAGAGTCCAAACTTAAAGACAAGGGAACAGAATTCAAAGTTTCTGATTTAGTATACTTCGAACTTGTAATGAAAAAGACCTATGGTAATGAATTTGTAAAACTATACCGTGTGGTTTGGCCTATTAACCTCAATGAACAACCTTCCTACGTCCCAGGAATGAATGTAACTAGGATTATTAGTGGAGGGGAATAGCCATAATGAGGCTTAAGAGAATTTTTATCCCTATTTTTCTACTGATGGTGCTCCTAGCAGCTTATAACCCTTTTATGAAGAACACAGATAGTAATACCTGCACGGACTTAAATATAGAGGTATCAACCTCACTAGCTGATCCCACTTTGCATGTTGTTAGTACAGAATACCCCTTTCTATATGTTGGAAAAATCTCCAGTAAACATAGTGCTAAACTTGGTGAATGGATCCGTATATATATTGTTGTGGGAAACGCTGGAAACGCGACAGCATACAATATCAAGATAGTTGATGCCGATTATCCATCCTGGACTTTTGAGACACTTAACTATTCCCGGGAGTACCATATACCTCAGATAGCACCAAACGTGTCTATCACCATATCATATCAGTTGAGAATAATAAATACTCACCAGAAAAATGTTTCGCTCGGCAGGGTCTTAGTTCAATATGAGGATCGAGATGGAAAGAAGTATGAATCTATATCAGAGGAGCTCATTATAAGTATAAAATTTGAGGCAGAGCTTGATCTGGATAAAACAAGAAAGATATTTCTCACAAGCATAATGCTTATTACTGCATTACCCTCACTAGGACTTATATGGATTGAAAGAAAAACATTGATGGAATACCTGCACCAGAAGAGAGAAAGAAAATAGCTAGACCCCTATTACCCTTCTTAACCTTTTCTCAAGAAGCTCCTCTGGAATTGTTTTTCTTTCATCCCTAGCCCTTATCTTTACGATTCCATAGAACATAGCGCACCTAATGCAATAGTACTTCACAGTTCTCTTTACTGGAATTAGCGTGCCCTGTGACTGAAGTTCTTTTGCTATACTCTTGCTCACTGGCGAACCCCAGACAACTCTTTTTACAGCCTTATCCTCTGGAATACGAGCACCACACATAACACATGAGACATACTTAACACGACCGGGGCTCCTCCCTTTCTTGCGGCCCCGGTTCTTACGTTTATATGGCACGAGAATCACCAAGCATTATCGGTCTCCCATGCTACCTCTCTTCTAAGAGAGAAAATAATAATTTATTAAGGCATCTATTTTCCATCCATATTTATTGATGATGAAGACAGCGGAGCCTGAATGGTGATGTTGTCCGCAACATCTGAACAACCTATCCCATGCACTTACACCTTCTATCATACTTATCGACTTCTGAGAGTATCCAGAAAATACCTAATTGGGCTTGTCCTACATATCTTGTCTGCAACAAATACCCTTACTGGTTTTCCTGATGAATAATCCAATCTAAGTATGCCCTCTAAACATACCTCTTCTCCAGACAATATACCCTCCACCGCGTCTATATTAGTATCCGCGGACTCCTTCCCTATAAGGAGCTTTAATGGAACCATAGCCATTATTGTTGAGTATCCATCATCGATTGATAGGGACACAATATTTTTCTCGACGACATCACCTTTATGCCCTTGTTCGCAGATTCTCTTTTCGAGATCCACTATAAAACCACCACACCTACCACAAAAATATACTGGCCCTACCCAATCGACTCCCGTTACTACCCCCCATATTCTGGCTCTATCACCGATACCCAACCCCCCTATTGGCCTATACGTCACACCACCTTCCAAGATTCCTTCCATCCCCCAGAAATTGTAATTACCAGTAAGCTCAAGAACCGATGTTTTCCTTGTAGCCATAATTACTAGCCCCTCTCCTCTTCTATCCCGCACTATCTTTACGTTTGTGATCTTTACTAGACTTTTTACAGCATCTTCTATCCTGCTAACGAGACCATCATCCCACATTAGAAATTTTATCTCATTCTCTCCATCACTAAGCCATGCTAGACCGACTAATTTCTCTCCAGAGACCTTTTGGATCCTCTCTACACGGAGAATAACATCAAAGATTTTACCCTCAGAAAGCTCAGATATCTTATTGGCTAAGGGCCTCCATCGAGTCTCATATCCTCTAGAAGCTTTTTCGATGAGCTCTACATGCCCCATATTTGGCTGAATATGTACCTCCCATGTACCTCCCCCATATCTGACCTGTCCGAATACTCCAATTTTATCTCCAATACCAAAATCAGCTACCAGATCCACAATATCCTCATTCCAGACAACCAGCCTTATATCCTCGCCGGTTTCTATTTCAGCAGTAACAAATAAATATCTATGCCTCGTTGAGTTTTTCGTGTATGTTCCTATACGCGGTCTTGATTTTATTTTTATAATGAATCTCCACCAACCATTCTCCTGGATATCTTTTATGTTAACACTTGGGGGAGTTTTCTTTTCTACTGCCGATATGTTTCTCGCAACCACAAATAGTTTTCCATCAGCCTCTTTCAGGAATGCTCCATGGATTATGATGATATCGCCTATCTTGGGCCGCACTTTCTCGTATTCACCAATAGCCCTGTCCATAAAGCTACATAATACTCTATCGCTACAGTAGTTCTTTACGTCTCCTAGAAGAACTCTTAATATCTTGCATTTGCTGAGGCCCTCTTTACGTGTATCAGTGATAACTTTCATCAAAACACCACGAACATGATAGTATGTAAACTTCTCTAGGCTAGTTTTTTTCAGGTCCGAGATATCAATAATCCTGATTGGAGGGGGTACACTATCAACAAATTTCCTTGCGCTTTCATCATCAAGCCTCCTTATGCGACCCTCATTGGAAACTATAGCTTTTAGGATACCACTTCTAAATCTACCACTTATGTTTACATTCTTTACCACAACAAGATCTCCTATTTTTAGGCCCTCTAGATCATCCAAAATTGTGTCTATACGGGGGATATAGATTTGAGCCATTGTTGCCCCATCACTGACCAACAGTATGGCCCCATATTTTGCCTTCTCATTTTTGTAGGTTTTTATAACATCAACCCTACCAATAATTGTTATCGCTCTCATACCGACCTCTACCTCCGAGAGCCTCATAACTCTCGAACTGAGTAGAAGCTCCTCAATTATATCTGTGGCCACATCCATAAGCCCTTTTTTTGTGAGAAGCTGTATTATAGCCACAACTTCACTTACTCCGTGCTTTCTTTTTATATTATCAATTAGTGTATCAAGTTCACGAGTAGATACTCTGAGAAGCTCACATAGCTTTTGCTTTATTTCAGGTGATATGGTCATAGCCAAAACCTAGGTGATCTGGATGGACACCTCGGAAACACTTAGACGCGTTGAGCTTGATATTACATGCCCTGTATGCAAGGTAGGCTCCCTCACGATGCTTTATAAAACAATATTAATACCCTACATAGGCCAACTTTTGATCTCCACAATAATATGTTTCACCTGTAAATTTAAGATATCAGATATCTGGATCGTAAGTAACACAGGAAAATATCGCAAAAAATACCAAACAAGCATTACCGAGGACACAATAAATAACCTCGTGTGTGCCAGTGCTGGAGCAAGAATAATGGTTCCCGAACTTGGGGCAGAGATAGACATAAGGACATTCGATGGCGCACATATAACAACAGTTGAGGGAATTCTAAGAGAAATCCTAGACGCAATAAACATGCTCATGGATACCGCAGAAAACCCAGCAAAAGCTGAGAAACTCAAGGCCATACTGATGAGCGAAATAGAATCACCCTCAGGAAAATTAACCCTAATACTGGAGGATCCACATGGACATAGTACTATAATCCCGTATGAATACTGGGTACAAAGAACTGAAATGGATCGCCAAGCCCAGATAAACCCTAAAGAAATAGCGAAAAAAATGATAGAAAAGTGGAGAGAAATCGAGAAACCCCCTATGTAGACCTAAGTATTTGTCTTCTCAAACGCTCAAGCCGCATGACATCAACGAACACTATGAAGAATGTAAATATTACCACAGCAAGTATCAGAGGCCACCCATATACCGCAATAATATTTTCTATATTAGCACTTTGAAATACCAAGGAAGTTAAGAAGAACACCATCGCTATGAGAAGTGACTTGTATAGAACCCTCGCAACATCAGTACCCTCCGCAAAAGTACTCCTAATTAACATACTCCAAGATCTCTTAGCCGCGCCAATAAATCTAGTGAACTGCGATGCATCCTCCCTAGAAATCCTATTAGATATCCTCCCCAACATATCTTCTAACCTCTCAATCGCTACTCTATGCTCATTAATGGCATCAAACATGCGTTTCTGCATCCATGATGACAGATAGAATACTATAGAGATCACAATAAAAAGCAATACTGACACTACAGCAAGTACTTGAAGACCAGCAGTAAAGTATGCCTGATAAAGTATGAACCCGATCGCTATCCATACAAGCAGCAAAGATATTGTCAGCCTAACAATATAGACAACAAATCTGCTCAGGGCAAAAAGTACCACAGCAACCATAAAAAATGCCACAACTAACGTGACCATACTTATATTCAGAACCGCAGGGACATTCTTTTCAATCAAACCTGCTGCCACAAGTACTATAAGCAGTGCTACTATGGTCTCAACAATTATTGTCGTAACCGCGAATGCATATGCAAAACCAGTAGTCTGAAGTTTAGAACGCAACCTTCCTATCTCCGAACCACGACTCATAATAGACACCATATATTGTGGATAGAAATACAACATTTATAACACATTAAAAGGAGGTGAGATAAAATTATATGGAACCTACTCGTGATGGATTCGGCTGGGACACTCATATATTCTTGGTTACATCCAAAGGCCCCGAAGGATCTGCTCAAGAAGTATGAACCTACGATGATCGCTGGGTTCATAAGTGCGATAATCAAATTTGGATATGAGATAATAGCACAGCCCCAGCGGATAGACTTTGGAGACATAGCTATGAGCTTTTTCTCCCTAAAGATAGCGGATAGGATATTTTGGTTCACTATACTCTCGGATACCTCAGACCCACGGCGCGCCACTATAAGATTTCTCCAAGAATTTGTCCAAAAAGCGAGAGAACTTCTATTAGAAATCAGCGCCGTAGAAGGATTCGCGATACTATCCCAAGATACCGAGAGAACATTAAATAGCATTGTCGAGAAAATCCTCAGAAAAACAACAAGAATACTACCGGAAATACGTTCAGATGACAAAAAAGCGTTACCATTCGCGATACCCTTAACATTAATCATAACTATCATTCTGAACACTACTTTCTACGCATATATAATTCCCTCAATAAGCCTCCCCCTAGAGGCCATAATAGGGATACTATTGATTAATTATGGGCTCATAGGAATATTAGGTGGCTTAATAAGTAGTAGGAGTATCGCTGGAGGAATCTCCGCGTACATTGCCGCTACAATATCACCACTAGCTTACGGATTAGGTCCTGGCCAGATACTCATAATAGCGAGCTCCCTAAGTATTTGGAGTGGGATCGTTGGGATGATATTTGGATCATACATCAATTCCCGCAAGCTTACCCTACCTACCTAATAGGTTCCTTATTTTTTCGTACATCGCGAGGATCCATCTCTCTCTATCGGCCATTGTCAGTACATCACTAAGAGCCGCCAATACTATCCCTTGTGCGAATGGACTTAGTGTTTTAACATCTACCTTCTCAACACAGACAACATCTATATCGCCCCTCTTCATGCCTTGGAATACCTCCTCAGCATGTATGACATCCATATAGTCCTCGAGTATCTCCCTATACGTCTCCTTGATCACCGGAAAATCCTCTGGGAGTAACCTAACAAGGACGCTTGCCTTTAGCCTCTGCTTCCTAACAGAGATCTCTGTTCCCTTGTACCTGCGGAGAATCATGAAGGACCTATTAGCAACATGCCTAAACCTATTGATGAACAACTCTGTATTTCTAATAGCCTCCTTAAGAGCACTAATAAATTCTGTCCTGAAAGCCCTATCAATTATGACCTGAGGATCAGGGTTCACATACCATGGAAATACCAGATCAAAACCATTATCCGTAACGCCAATCCCAACATTACAGCTATAGATCTCAGACGCAATAAACGCAAAGAAGCGAGCCAACGCATCACACGTACGTCTCCCATAGGCAGCATGAAAGATCAGGTGAGTCCTGTTATACTCATCCACCCATCTCTCGATCAGAATTCTCCTATGCGTAGGAACCATCCCGAGAAATCTTATCTGGTCGCGGAAATACCTAACCACATTCTTAATTGTCGAGTCATCCGCATTGTATTTCTCTCTTAGAACCCTCTTTACCTCCTCTACCCTATCCCTCTTGAGTAGACGCTCCATTTTCTCCCTGAACTTACCAATCTCTATCGATAGATCATATGATCGTGGTAGTTGTTCCCCAACCCACGATGGGACAGTAGGATTCTCCTTCTTGGCCTCGACAACTATGACCTTATCATTCTTTATTCCATCAACCTTATACTTCCGGCCAGCAAGAATAAAAACATCTCCTGGAACAAGCCTCTCCACAAATGGTTCAGAGAGCATACCTATCCACATTTTACGGCCATTCCTCTTAAGGTAAACCTTATAGTCCGCCTCATCGGGAATCGCACCTTGGTTAAGATAATATATCATCCGGGCCATTCTCTTCCTCCCAAAAACACCCTCCTTTTCATCAAACCAGAGTTTCCGATAGACCTTCTGATACTCCAAATCGACATGCTTCCCAGCCAGATAGTTCAGAACATCCATGAACTCCTCAAATGTCAGATCATGATAGTTGTAGGAGCGCTTTATAACGCGATAGGCCTCCTCCACATTCCACTTTTTCTCAATACTCATCGCCACTAGATGTTGCGCCAAAATATCAAGACAATTCTTGGGGATCGATACCTTATCCAGTTTACCATCATAGGCACATCTAGCAAGAACCAATAGTTCTACTAAATCATCCTCATCTAGGGCTAGAAAACGCCCCCTAGAAACCCTATGTATAGCATGGCCAGCCCGACCGATTCTTTGAAGCCCCTTCATCACAGAGCGGGGTGATCCTACTTGGACAACTAGATCTATGTAGCCAATATCTATCCCCAATTCTAGGGATGTCGATGTTACGACAGCGCGCATTCTACCATTCTTAAGAGCATCTTCTACATCAAGTCTGACTTCCCTGCCCAAGGAGGAATGATGAACCCCTATCTTTTGTGCCCATCTCTTACCAAGTTCCTTCTTTAATTTGTAGGCGACAGCCTCAGCGCCCGCACGGGTATTTGTAAAAATTAAGGTTGTCCGGTACTTCTTGACGAACTTCTTGAGGATCTCATACATTTCTCTGGAGGCGCGTTCCCTAAACCTCAAATCGTCGGATGGACATATAACCTTCAAATCGAGCTTCTTTATCCCCAGGACTTCAACAATATAGCACTGCCTAGGCGTACCATCATCATTAAAGCCCACAAGCCACTTGGCGATTTCCCGAACTGGAGCTTGCGTGGCTGAGAGCCCTATCCTAACAAAATTCTTCGCGAAAAACTGGAGTCTCTCGAGCGATAGTGATAAGTGGACACCCCTCTTATTATCAGATAGCTCATGTACCTCATCGATAATGACCCACTCAACATCGTATAGCTTATAGCGGAACTTTGGGGCCAAAAGCATATTCGCCAGACTCTCAGGAGTAGTAATTAATATATGGGGAGGCTTCCTAAGCATCTTAGAACGTTGAGAAGAAGAAGTATCACCATGCCTGACAAATATCCTTATCTCTGGGAGCTCATACCCCATCTCCTCCGCTACTTTCCTTATCCCCTCATAGGGAACTTGAAGGTTCTTTCTAATATCATTACTCAGCGCGCGGAGAGGAGAAACATAGATACAGTAAACCTTGTCCTCAAGCCTGCCCTCCTCACCAAGTCTAAACAACTCATCAAGAATGCCAAGAAATGCTGCTAGGGTCTTCCCACTTCCAGTAGGCGAGAAAATAAGGACATTCTTCCTGGCCTTTATCAAAGGAATAGCATATCTCTGAGGCTTAAGGAACCTCCTAAATGTCCTCCTGAACCACTCAGCGGTATACGGCCTCAACAGACCCAGAACTTCCTTATTACTGGGAGGCCTCTTACGTACTCTGACTATCCTACCCAATGGCATCACATATGTGACTAAAGAGATTTTAGAGTCGTAATACGAGATAAAAACACTACTATACAACCAGGAGCTCCATAAAATCTCAACCTTTTATCTCAGTGAATAATATCTACATATTGAAGAGCCTAGAAGACCGCCAAAGGAGGAGAATATGCGAATACGGAAACATGACCACGCATACTATAGCGATAGCTATTAGGATTATGGTGCTCTACAATGCGGGTATACATCCATACTACTGGATGCTCAATCAACCAAGCATTGGGAGAAATTCTCCTGAAAAATATCGAGAAATACGACATTACAGAAGACCCCTCAGAAGCCAATATTATAATTCTCAATCTATGCGCCGTGAAAAAACCTACGGAGGATAAGGGAATAGCACTAGCCAAGAAACTAGTATCCATGAAGAAACACGTCATAATAACTGGGTGTCTAGCTGAGAGCTCCCACAACAGGATAAAGAGAGAGATCCCTGAAGCAAACATCGTTAGTACTGGATACATACTATCCATGGGGATAGACACAATAATACAAAAAATATTGAAAGGAGAGAAAATCACCATTACTGGCGCGCCTGTTCAGCTGAAATATCCAACAGAAAGAATAATGAAAAATCCGTTCGTGGGGATAGTGCCTATAGCTTTCGGATGTACTAATAATTGCGCATATTGCATCGACAAGAGAATATGGGGACGGATAAGAAGCATCCCTCTAGAGGAAGTAGTGCGGGAGATATGGAAGTTGCTAGATAGGGGGGCTGTAGAGATAAGACTCACAGCCCATGACACCGCCGCATATGGTCTGGACAGAGGCTATACCCTTGTGGATCTGTTAGAAAAAATACTGACACGTGATGGAGAATATAGGATCAGGATAGGTATGGCCTCACCAAACACATTCCGTAGAATTGCTGATGCTCTCCTAGACATAATCAAGAATGATGATAGAGTGTACAATTTTGTCCATATACCCGTGCAGTCAGGGTCGGACAGAATACTCCGATTGATGAGAAGACCCTATACTGCTGATGAGTATGTGAGAATATTCACCAAAGTGAGAAAAACACTGGGGGAAGATGCCACAATAGCAACAGACATAATATCTGCCTTTCCAACAGAAACGGAGGAGGACCATAAAGCAACAATAAGACTCATTCAGAACCTAAAACCAGACATTGTGAATCTCTCAAGATATGGAGATAGACCAGGAGTCCCCTCCTCAACCATAAGGCCAAAGATACACAGCAAAATTGCGAAAAGAAGAACGAAGGAACTATTCGAACTCATCAGAAAAATATCCTATGAGCGAAACCTGAGATTTGTGAACAAAGAAATGGATGTCCTCTTCCTAGAAAAGAAAGGACTGTACGCTGGAAGAGCAAACAACAACAGAATAGTATATGTGAACAACCATGTCGAACTAGGAAAATTCTACACCGTAAAGATAAGGAATACTACATGGAAGGCACTATATGGAACAGTAAACCTGTGAACCACACACATACCCCCAACCACACATAAAGAACGATAGATCCACCAAGCAGACAACACCAAATATCCAGCTCCCAACAGCACCACTTCCATATTCTATCCAACATCGTGGAGTCCATTAGCACTAGAAAACAATACTGTGAACATGGAACCCAAGAAACCAATCATATGTCTAGGCTACTTCATGCTAATTATTGATGTATGGCTAGAGTATTCCACACGTTGCCCAGGTACGATAGTATGGATCCAGTAGAAAGTCAGGGGTTCCCAATGTCTATCTCCATGTGAAACATATCTAGCCATTCATATTTATGCGATCCAGCGCTTATTTCTTCATTTTCTCGATTTGTGATTGGCTATATAGGACCTCCTATTTTTGACCCCTCATTTCCACTGGAGAACCCGTGAGGACTAGATCGTATCGTATTCACAATTTTCACATTTTCATCCACTTTTACTGGGAGTATGGCTCGGTTTTGGATGAATCTTATGTTATTCCCAAGACTTTTGGTGTGGTTTTTTCCACTCGAAATATAGTAATATGGGTTTCTCTTTGGTCTCTATGTTGAGTGGAAATGTATAGCGTCCAGTTTTGTTCTCTCTAGGATAGAAAAACTGTTGTGGGTCAGAATTGTGTTATTCTTTTCCATGAGATCTCTTCTATTTGTGAATACATTTCGTCATAGCTAACAAGCGTCATGTCTTCCTCGTATGCGACCCCTGCATGTAGAGCGTCAAAGAAACCTAATTGTGGATATAGTGTCCTCAGGAAATCTGCGGTGATTATGTGGTTTGGTTTTATGGGTATTACATCAATGTTGTATTCCCCGAGCTTATCAAAAATTATTATTAGGGCTTCATAGACCTCCTTGCTGCTTAGTCCATGGGAATATAGGACTGTCCTGAATTCGACCAGAGCAGTTCCAGCTAGGTAGCATCTGATGTCTCCCTGACGGTGAAGTTTGAGGATCCCTTTTATGTATGGGTGTAATTTATCCCGTGGGTTAAGCCCAAAAATGAAGTCGGTCTCAACTAGGATTCGTGGGTATTCTTCAGTAACCATTCTTCAGCCTGCTCCCTAGCTTTTCTTCCCCATTTTATTTTCGCAAGAATTTTTGATAGCTTATCTATACTTGTGTCTATGGGCTTGACGAGCAAGCCATCCTTGTGCCTAATTATAACAACTTTTTTGCCAGCGGAAATACCATATTTCCTTCTCAATCTTTTGTTAATCAAAATTCTCCCACGACTATCGACTGTGGCTATCTCCATATTATATCCCATAAAACATAAAAAAAATGGGAAAAAATTAAAAGTACACATTTTTTAGTTGGAGCATACATTATGCTAGCGTATTGTGAGGAAAGTCTTCGTGCTACCGGCCTATTTGGGAGAGAATTATTGTCTAGGCTTCGATATTCTCTTGTATGGGTATATATGGCCCCATAATAGCATTAAGAATATTTGAATTTGTCTTATCAGCCAGCGAGTTGCCTATGCGAGGGGTTTCGGTTTTTGGTAATGGTCAAGAAAAGAAGCTTGACATTATGTCCAGACATTTTTTGTCCTTAATTTCCTTAGTTTTTCTATGGAGAGTAGTATACATTAAGGGAAGAAATGTTGGATATTATGTGCGACATTGTAGTTTCTGTGTATAACGCACATCCTACATAATGATTGATATTGTTGTTATCATTTATGTTTGGTTATTTTGTTGTCTGGTGTTTCGGGCTGGATGGGTGATATTAGTGGATGAGGTTAGGAGGATCCTAGGTATTGTAAGGGAACAGAATCGTTGGAGGCGGTATGAGTGTATTAATCTGGTGGCATCAGAAAATGTCATGTCTCCGTTGGCTGAGAGAGTTTATATCTCGGATTTCATCGGCCGCTATAATGAGCATGATGGGAGGAGTCATTATCAGGGAACGAGGTATGCTATGGAGATAGAAGCGGTCGTTAAGGAGATTATTGGTCGGAGGTTTGGTACTCGTTTTGTAGAGGTTAGGCCTCTGAGTGGGGGTATAGCGAATCTGATTGTTTTTAGAGCCCTAGCTAGGCTTGGTGATGTTGTTGTTTCTCCTCGGCTTACTGCTGGTGCTCATGTTTCGCATACTAGATATGGTGCTGTAGGTATTCTTGGCTTGACGGAGATTCCAGCATATTTTGATCATGAGGATATGGTGATGGATGTTGATAGGACAATTGAATTGATAAATAATGTTAGGCCGAAGATTGTTATATTTGGTAGGTCGGTTATTCTTTTTCCGGAGCCTGTGAGGGAGATTAGGGATGCTATCGATCCCAAAATAAAGATTGTCTATGATGTTGCTCATGTTTTTGGTCTGATATATGGTGGGGAGTTCCAAGACCCGTTTGCTGAGGGTGCTGATATAATTACTTCGTCGACACATAAGACTTTTCCTGGGCCCCAAGGAGGGATTATTATTGGTAGGAACGATTTTGATGAGGATCTCTGGAGGAGGATTGAGAGGGTAACATTTCCTGGTGTTGTCTATAATCACCATATACATAGATTACCAGCACTGGGGATAACTGCGTTGGAGATGGAGAGATTTGGTCGAGAATATGCGAAACAGGTGATAAGGAATGCAAGGAGGTTGGCGGAGGAATTGTATTCCTATGGCTTTAAGGTTCTTTGTCCTCATAAGGGATTCACACAGTCCCATCAAGTACTCCTAGATGTCAGAGGGCTCGGTGGGGGTAGAGTAGTTGCAGAGAAGCTCGAGGAGAACAATATAATAGTAACAAAGGTGGCATTACCATGGGACTCAGATAGGGACGCAACTGCAAATCCTAGCGGTATTAGGATTGGTGTTCAGGAGATGACTAGGTTTGGTATGAAAGAATCGGATATGTCCTATATAGCTGAGCTATTTCACAGGGTTCTTAATGAGGGTAAAGATGTTGTGGGGGAAGTCGTCGAGTTTAGGAAGGGATTTGATGAGGTCAAATATTGTTTCGAGGTGGATAGGTATGAGGATCATCTTGTGGGACTATTTGGAGGATGCTGAGAGGGTGATGGTGGCTGGGGCTCTCGCTACACGCTCTCATAAGGTAGCGGCAGACCTAGAAGTTACCGATGAGCAGATAGTGAAAATGCTTAAATGGACCAAGGAGATGAAGCTCTCCTCAGTACTGGACTTCGGGTACTATATAGTGTCGATAGAGGGTGTATCTAGAAGTTTCACACATCAATGGGTAAGATATAGGATAGCGGCCCATATGCAGCAGAGCTTAAGATATGTAAAAGTAGACACGGGAAGTACTGATTGGTTTGTCATTCCTCCCGAAATTGTGAAGAAAGGCCCGGATCTGGTTGTCCAATATATTAGGAGCGCTCTAAGGTCCGGTGAAATGTACCTAGAGTTAATCAATAGGGGTGTCCCCCCGGAGGATGCGCGCTTTGTTCTTCCAATTGGCGTCAAGACACATATTTCGTCAGCTTTTGATCCTGAGGAACTCATACATATAATCTACCAGAGAACGTGTTTTGATGCTCAATGGGAGATAAGAACTGTGGCTTATTCCTTATTATTGGCGGGCCTAATAGTTCATCCACGAATTTTTGAGGGTGTTGGACCAGCATGTCTTTTTATCGGTGAGGAAAAATGTAGAGGGTCACGGAAAGGAGTATGTAGGGAGGATGCCAAAAATATCATAGAAGCACTCAAAAAAATCGCTAATGAGTATAGAAAAAAATTTGAAAATGTCCCTCCAAGCGAGTTTCTGAGGATAGACCTTACGGATGTCCTTGGCTATAGGGCTCCAAGAGATATTGTCATTGAGGTCTCACGGAGGCTTGGCTTCCGGGTTAATCTAGATCTAGATGTTATACTGGAGGTGAGAAAGAAATGAGGAGATACAAATTCCTAAGGGATTCCTTCTTTGCGTTCTTTTTCATGATGGGAATCATCGTATTCTCGAAGATAAAGCTTCACCATATCTTTGGAACGAATGCTAAGTTCTCACTACTGACAATGTTTGGTCCCTGTGTAGAAGCATTTATTGGGACTGGACTTAGCTTGGTCGTTATCCTTGGAGCGCGCTTCCTGCAAATTATCATTGGCATTTCTGGAGCCCCCAATGTTTTCTCATATATCATTTATCTTCCCATCTTCTTTGCGAGTCATTGGTTTGGAAATCTTGTAAAGGGAATGGGTAAGGAAAATAAGCGGTCTATTAAATATTTAGCGGTGATCCCCCTAGGATGCATGATGCTCTTCATTCTTCACCCAATAGGTAGGGAGGTATGGTATTTCAGCCTCTTCTGGCTCATACCAATAATCATACTGATGGTGTCCAATTACTTAGAGGAAAAGCTCATGGAGAGAGAAATCATACTGGTATATCTATATGCCCTTGCAGCAACATTTGTTGATCATTGTGTTGGCTCAGTTCTATTTCTATATTTCCTTAGGATTCCTGCGGTTTATTGGAGGATAGCCATACCCTATGTTCCACTGGAGCGCGCTGTCTACGCATTGGGGATAGTATTCTTCTACCTATTTATTCGTAAGTCTGTGGATGCGCTCCATACTATCGTGATTATTGGGTTTATCCAAGTTCAGGAGCGGGAAGAGGAGGCCATAGGAGAATGGGTTGGAGGGGCCTCCTAGAAGGGATCTATTACTATTCTTTGTTTTTGGGGTTCTGGCTCCATTATCTGGGCTAGTCTGAACTTTACCATTTTTCCCTGTTTTTTCGAGATGAGTATTCCCTCCTTCTCCATTCTCCTCAGATACGTTATTGTTGTTGAGGATTTTAATAGTACTCCATGGAGATCATAGTAGGCTTCTCTGGCATCTATTGATGTGAACCATTGGCCATACCTGAACGCTGACATTATTGTCTCCTTAAACTTAGTATAGATGCTGGTTCTGTCCTCCATAGGCTCGCCGTATTGTCTTGCGGGATCTCCGACACTAGATGGGGAATTCTGTGGTGTTGTTATATGGCCCGCGAATGGTTGGAGTATATTTTTGAGTGCCATTAATGTCTCCTTATTAAGCTCTCCATCGGCCTTTATCTCGATTTCTGTATTCCCCATCCTTACTTTTATGTGGAGTGTTGGCATAGAGTTTTTACCTGGAAACTATATATGCCTCTTTGGGTGCCTTATAATTCGTGATATGATGATTTGACTACATATGTAATACATCCATAGTTATTTCTTCATACTGATAAATCTTTGTCCCATTCAAACATGTAATATCTGACTTTGCTGTCCCTCACACATGCGAGGACCCATCGTTTCCTAACACTCCAAGAAAGTCTACCAGAACGTAGGAAGTCTTGTCCCTTTAGTCTTACTTGTTTGCTGAAAACACTAACAGCGAAAAGTGAGTGGTCTATTCCGGGGCCATAGACATATACCACGAAGTCGGCACCGTATTTTAGGCCAGGTTTTACTATGAAGCCTCGCTCTCTCAGGTCTCTATATACGGTATACTTGGCGATGAAATCATCCACAACCCTCGAGGCAACCCTTATAATTGTCTCTCTATCCAATGTTTTTCCTCCACATATTATTCTTATTATACCTTTCTCTAGCAGATAGAGGGCATCGTAGAAGGAGAGCTCATAGAGGGTCCTATACTTGTATATCTTTGGTTTCCGTATTCCTAGGGGTTTTCCGAAGAATCCTGCCTTGTAGAGGGCATACCCGTGCTCTGGATTCCATATAACTATTCTATTTCCCTCTAGGCTTGCTTCTATGTCCAGTTGACGCAAGGCCTCTATCTTCTCTCTTCTCTCACGCAGAAGCTCCTCCGGTATGGATGTTATCTCCCCTTTCATTCCAATATACCTAGTGGGTCATCTATGAGTATGCTGAGTAGGAGTGCCATCCTGACATATAGGCCATAGCTGGCCTGCTTAAAGTAGAGGGCGTACTTTGTATTGTCTATCTCTGGATCTAGTTCATCGATCTTTGGTAGTGGATGCATTATTTTTAGGGTGTCCCTAGCATTTTTTAATATCTCAAGTGTTATACGGTAGGAACCTTTTATTCGCTCATATTCCGCTGGGTCTGGGAAGCGCTCTTTCTGTATTCTCACAACATATAGAACGTCCAGCTCTCCTATGGCGTCATTAACATCACCAAGGATCTCGAACCTCATATTATGTTTCTTCAGGTACTCAATAATCATCTCTCTTGGCTTTAGTATCTCGGGAGAGATCAGGAAGATTTTCTTGGGATTGAATAGGCAGAGCCCCATTAGTAGGGAGTTTATCGTTCGGGCAAACCTTAGGTCTCCCAGAATGCCGATTGTTAGGCCGTCTATTTCTCCAAACTCACGGTAGATCGTATAGAGATCCAACATTGTCTGCGTAGGATGCTGAAATCTTCCGTCACCTCCATTTATTACTGGGTGTTTACATATTTCTGCTGCTAACTTTGCGGCTCCCTCTAATGGATGGCGCACAACAATCACGTCTGAATACATATCGAGCATCCTTAGAGTATCCACAAATTTTTCCCCTTTTCTTACGGATGTCTCCATAGTCCTAGCAAAGCCTATTGTGTCACCACCCAGTCTCTTCATAGCGCTCTCGAAGCTAAGACGCGTTCGTGTTGAGGGCTCAAAAAAGGCATAAGCCAAAATTTTTCCACGCAGTGCATCATGGAGCGGTCTTCTTTGCTCCAATATATAGTCAGTTATCATAAATAACCACTCAAGATTATCCCTACTAAAATCCGTAATATCTATAACATCCCGGTTCCTAAATGGGTTCAAGGTTTACACCCACTATTCAAATTTCAAATATTTTTCTCCTAATATTGGGGGGTCACTGATGGTTGTTGATCTGGTAATCCAAGCTCTCTCAGCCCCATTCTCGATAACAATACTCTACCTACTACATAAATATGGAGAAATGAAACTATCAGAACTCTTGGCAAATATCGGGTTCTCAAAATATAAATCTGTAAGGAAGACACTAATGATTCTCGCAAAAGTAGGGCTCATAAAGATCGCGATAAAACATATATCACCCAGAGTAAAGGCCTGGAAAATAAGAATAACTGACCATGGTAGAAGAGTGATTGAAGGCATCATAAAGAGTGTAAGCTCCTGATGCGGGGGGCGGGACTCGAACCCGCGCAGGCATCCGCCACTGGGTCCTCAACCCAGCCCGTTTGACCTCTCCGGAACCCCCGCGGGGTATATTATCCCCCTATTAGTAGATATCCGAAAAATCTTTAAATAGATTAAGATGTTTCTCTGTTTGGAACTTCTAGTAAACTAATAGAAACCATAGTAGTGTTGCTGCCAGCAGTGGGAAGAGTAGGTTGTCATTTATCCGTAGTTCTAGCGCGCCGTTCAGAAAGTCTACTGTGGCTATTGCTAATGCTACTAATATCGCTATTATTCCTACGAAGAAGTATCCTACGATTGATCCAGTTATGAAGTTTGCTAGGAATCCTTCTAAGCTTCTATCCTTGTAGGCTATTTTTCTTAGTTTTTTCCCTACGATACATGCGGCTAGATCTGATAGTAGCCCCATTGCTATGGCTGCGCATACTATGTTGTCGTAGGGGAAGAATAGGAGTGATATTATGTATATGGATGTGGCTGTGTAGATATATGAGGCGATCCTGTCGCTTTCTTTTTCTCTTAGTAGTTGTGTGAATAGGTCTGGTTTGTATGTCAGTCGGATGTACTCAATCGTTACGAATAGTATGAGTAGTGAGTATGTTATTAGGAATATCACGAAGCTGTAGTATCCTTGGTTATACTTTGAGGTAGTAATTCCTGATAGTGATGTGAAGCCGTAGATTGCGGATATATATGACATCCATACGACTGCTGGGGGGATGAATACCAGAAAACCTACGAGGTGGAATAGTTTTCGTTTTATCTCCATACGGTAATTGCCCGTATTTGTCGTCTGCCCTCCAGAGAAGTAGTTGATTATTATAACTACCAATGTGATAACGGGAATTATTACTGTGGCAGCCGTAAGTATGAATACTTGCGTCGCGGGAGTGAATGGTTTCCATATCGCGAGATATGCTATGGATAATACGAGCATAAACAACAATAGGCACTGATTTCTCATATCACTCCTCTTCTGGTAGATTATCATACTTATCATAAGAACGGGAGCCAGCAGGGGAATAATAATCAGCATATTGCCCCACGTGATCTCCTTTACAGCAAAGCTGAGACATACAATGGAAAGGTAAGTAGCATTGGGCTTATTGCCATCGTTTTTTATTTTTCAAAAAAATATAAAAATAAAGGGGGTCTGACTTGCCTAAGAAGAAAGGGAGGGGAGAAGATACGCTCTTAGAGCATCTTTCTAGAATTCTTGATGAGGCGCGGGAAATAGCTCAGAATGTAGACATGGAGGTTGAGGATATAAAGAGATTCGTGAACGAGGTCATAAACATGTTTATTACTGATGCTAGAGTTATTAGAGATCAGCTGTTACTAATGGCTTATCGCGTCGCTGAGCTTGAGAATATGGCTTATGAGAAGATAGAGAAGGAGAAAAGCGAGACCAAATGATCTTGGTGAATAAGTATAGGGTATGGGGACATAGTGGAAAAGATCTTTAGGAATATATTGGATGATAGCGACCTAGAGGCATTACTGGGAAGCACCGACATGTATAGACTTCTTAAAATCGAGGAAAAGCTCATGGCTTTAGAGGGGGTTGTTCCTCCGATACGTGATATACTTCCAGTAATCCATGCGTGCGTGTTTGAAGACGCTAAGTCTAGAAAAAAACTATTGGTTGACTCGATAAAGAGGATGGGGCTTCTTCAGAGGGTATGGAGCCCAAATGAGGCTCTAAAGAGGAAAATAGAGGAAACATTTTGGGAGGTTAGGGATATCGGCATTGATAGGGTACTTGGGGGAGTGATTTCTGCGATCCATAGATATTTGGTAAGTGGGGATGAAAGTGCTATAGACCTAGCAATCATGATGGTTTCGGTTCTTCTCTCGCAAAGTATTGATGAATACGTATGTTCTGGGGTATCTCCAAGGGAGAATATGGACTCTTTTCTGAGGAAGATGAAGGGCATGTCATTGGCCGATACTGATGGTATGTTGACGCAAGTACTGGATAATATCTATAAGTATGTCCCAAAGGAGATCACGGAAGAATTCATAATGTCACTTAGTCTGTTATTTGGCTGGGGGAGGGAAGATATCAATACTAGTAATCTGGTTGGAAAAGCAAAGGATGATGCCCAGAAGGTAGCGAGGATACTGCTCCTCATAATCATTCTCTCCATAGTAGCTAAACACTACAAAGGTATTCGTCGAGATATGCTGAGTATTGAAACAATACGATGGATAATGAGACTATGTATGGCTGCTCGGGGGGATATAAGGATTAAAGCATTAATTGATGCGGTACGCTTCATATGTGTGTCTGGTAGGGGTGTTGTAAGGATTTGTTTATTGTTACAAAGGCTTATTGAGGTTCATGGAGGCGAAATACTTGTCGAGGTTATGGACAAAGTGATTCCAGCCAATTTCCTTGGAGACGCCGCAAAAATGCTTGTATTTGTTAACTCGTTGAGGGGGTACATGCCACAGAAAATTATTGCCCAAGCTGTAAGATCCAGTAAGTATGAGTTGAGGGTTTTAAATATGGCTCTTCTCGAGCAGAAAGTGAGGCCTAGGGGAATAGCATTGGCTATTCCTTGGGAGCTTTATGGGAGGCCTACAGAACTCCTTAAGGCATGCAAGGAGGCCTTAGATTACTTCAACAACACAGGAGTAAGAGTTCCAACAAGGTTTTTGCTACTTAGGAAATTTCTAGAGCTTGTTCGCCAGGCAGAGGGAATACACAAAGAAGACATTAAAGGTATGGATATCGAACAGCTAATCGGAATAATACCATTATTTATGAGGCTTAAAAGAATATCGGAAAAGCTATTTGGGAAGATGAAGAAATTCTACGGGTACGTTCCGGGAATATATAAGATCATGAGGCAGGTAGATACGACCTATGGTTTCTTGGTTAAGAAGTGGGAGTATATGATCCTGAGTAAGTACAGAGATCTGTTGGATGATAAAGCTGAGCTATTTACGATGAGTATAGGTAGGGAATTCTCAACCACGCGCATGGGCGAGGCCAGCGTGTTAGTAATAATCGATGGCCTGAGGTATGATGACTTTGTCGTGTCTCTTGTACCGAAGCTTCTGAGGATAGGTTTCAGGAAATTGCTGATAAAACCTAAGATATCTCTCTTGCCCTCAATAACAAATATCTCGCGTATGGCGATAATAGAGGGCTGTAGACAAAATGTATTCGCAATAAGTAAAAGGCTACGGAGGAAGGAGGAGGACATAATTAAAGGAAAGTATGGAGATATGGAGTTCTACTATGGCCCTCTAGATGTTATTCTAAATAAATTTAGGGCTAAGTCAAAGCATTCGAGTCGACTAATATTTGTACTGAGTGAACTGGAGAAATCTCTCCACGGGGCATCAGAGGCCATGTTAGTGCATTTTGTTGAGGAGTATCTGGACAGGATTGTTGAGTTATTGATGTATGTGGCATCCAGACTTGCGCAGAATTTTGATACTGTACGTATTCTTATATGTTCTGATCACGGTCTAGGCGTGTTCTTTAAGTATGTTGATATTGATGGTTTCGTAGAGGAACTTAGGAGAAGAAGACTGATTGATGGGGGTCTAGAACCCACAATAAAGGCACGCTATGCGCTCATTCCACTGAGAAGTTCCACTGATTTTCTTGGTGTTGAGAATATATATCGGAATACTGAGGAATATAGACGTGAGTTCTGGTTAATAAGGGCAGATGAATTGGGTTTTGAGAGTATAGAGTTTAGGAGGATAGGGAGCGAGTTATTGACGGGAGTGAAGAGGGCTGACTCCGTCATCATTCTGTTTCCGAAAGGTAACACGAAGTTTATCAGGGGGCGGGGGGCAGTTTTTCATGGAGGCATAACACCAGAGGAAATGATTAGCGTCTTCGGCGTCTTCGAGTTTTCTTTTTCGTAGGTTTTCTTTTTCGTGTTTTTGCGGCCTTCTGTACGAGGTCTATTATTTCCTTTAGAATGAGTCTGTATCTGCCAGAGAGCTCAGGGTATGCGGATTTGAGTAGATGTATGGCTTGGTCTATAATTTTTTTGTCGCATTTTTGTTTCCTTAGGTATTCTCTCAGGATGTTGAGATATCTGTATGCCTCTATTTCTTCTGATGATTTTAGTGCTGTAATGATATCCGATATGAGCTCGAAGACCAGTGTCGGGTCGCATGAGGGATTCATCTAGGGTCACCAAGGGAAGAGTTTTCTGAGAATAGCCTAATACTAGATGTTTTTTCTTTCAGTTTTTTAAGTGTTCCAGAGCAATATAGGTCATTTATGAATAGAGAAGATCCATCCAGCTCCCTGGTGAATGCCAATACTACCCTTAACTTATTTAGTTGGTCTTTTGGACAACAGAGTATCCCTATTCCTCTTCTTGTGTCATATACGACGAGTCTAAACTTAGGAGCACAGAAGGAGCCATAAAGCTCGTATGCTTTTTTTCGTAATATTCTGATAAGGCTATCCTTACTAGGTAGGCTATTCTTAGAGATTATCTCAAATAGTATCCATCTATGTTTTTCACGGGTCAATATCATCTAACCACAACACCGAGAGGGTATAGAAAAAAGACTATATATTCTACTTTAACATTACCATTTCATATTCTTTCTATGCACACAAAGGTGAATAGAATTGGCTGAGAGGCCCTTCGAGATAACATTCCTTGCCAGAGGAGGTCAGGGAGCATGGACCGCTAGTGTTCTTGTGGCTCAGGCGGCAGTCATAGCTGGAAAATATGCGCAGTCTTTTCCAGAATTTGGTCCAGAGCGTTCTGGAGCCCCAGTAAGGGCTTATGCGAGGATATGGGATCGGCCCATAGACATACATGCTGGAATAACAAAAGCGGATGTAGTTGCTGTAATCGATGGTACACTGGCGGATAGAGCAAAGGCATTGGTTAGGGAGGGAGGAATTGTGATTGTGAATACCGTGAAAAGTCCGGCCGAACTAAGAAAAGAGCTGGGACTTCCTAGTTCAGTAAAGCTCTATACTGTAGATGGTACAAAGATTGCTCTCGAGACTCTCCGCAGGCCGATAGCCAATACGGCAATATTGGGTTCATTGATCCGTATACTGGAGAAGGAGGGAATAAAATATGTAAAATTAGATGATCTACTGGAGGCTACAAGGCATGTTCTAGGGGAGAGATATTCAGAAAAAATTGTTGAGGCAAACATAGAGGCTGTTAGGAGGGCATATGAGGAGGTGAGGTTTGAATGAGTGGTGCGGAACTGAGATCATGGAGGGAGGTACCCATAGCAGGAGTCCCATGGTTAAGATCGACAGAGTATCATACTGGTGACTGGAGGTCCGAGAGGCCAATAATTGACCATGGCAAATGTGTAAAGTGTTTATTATGCTATATATACTGTCCAGAGACGGCCATAAAGGTTTTTTGGGATCCTAACAAAACAAAGGTAGAGCGGGTAGATGTGGACTATACATACTGTAAGGGTTGTGGTATATGTGCGAATGAGTGCCCAGTCAAAGCAATCGAAATGGTTCTTGAGAAGAGGTGATATGCATGGTGGCGGAGCAGGTTAATATGTTATTAAATGGAGATTTCGCAGTGGCATGGGCTTGGAAGCATGTTGAGCCTGATGTCGTAGCAGCATTTCCAATAACTCCACAAACTCTAATAGTAGAGAAATTCAGCGAATTTGTAGCTAATGGTGAAGTTAATACGGAATTCATTAATGTCGAGAGCGAGCATAGCGCCATCTCGGCGGTCGTCGGGGCAGCAGCGGCGGGAGCTCGAGCGGCTACGGCGACAGCGGCTAATGGTCTGCAGCTAATGCATGAGATATTATCGATAACATCATCATTGAGGCTCCCAGTGATGTTGGCCATTGTTAATCGTGCTGTTTCTGGACCCATTAACATTCATTGTGATTATACGGATGCTATGGGTCAAAGAGATATGGGATGGATAATGATATTTACGGAGGACGCTCAAGAGGCCTATGATACGACGATACAGGCATTTAAGATCGCTGAGAATGAGGAGGTATTGCTACCTATTATGGTATGTCTAGATGGATTTTTGGTCTCTCATACGGCGATGAATGTAAAGGTCTTTAAGGATGCTAAGGTTGTTAAAGAGTTTGTAGGTGAGCATAGGAGAGTACCAAAAATAAAAGTTATGGGTAAGGAAGTAGAGTTTTCACTTTCGCCTAAAAACCCAATTCCGTTAACCTTCGGGCCATTCGCATACTATGACTACTATTTCGAGTTCAAGAGGCAACAAGTAGAAGCTATGTCTAAGGTTCCAAAGATCATCGAGAGGGTAAACAAGGAATATGGGGAGATTAGTGGGAGGACGTATGGGAATGGACGTGTCGTACCTTGGAACATAGATGATGCTGATATTGTTGTCGTAGTAATGGGCAGTAGTGCTGGGACAATGCGATATGTGGCAGAGAGATATCAAAAAGAAAAGAATGTGAAGATTGGGGTTCTAAGGGTGAGAGCATTCAGACCATTCCCATGGGAGGATCTACAGAAATTGCTGGCCGGGAAGGAGCTGGTGGCGATATTTGATAGGGCTCAAGATCAGGGCGCTCTTGGTGGCCCATTATTCCTAGAATCGCTGGCTGCACTCTACTATGCGAAGGATAAGCCAAGAATTGTGCTTAATTATGTATATGGATTAGGAGGCAGAGACCTACCGCCAGAGCTCATCGAAAAGACATTTAACGAGCTTGTTAGGATTAGGGACGGCAAAGAAAAACCATTCATAAAGAAGTATCTAGGTGTAAGGGAGTAGGGGTGAGAAATATGGGAGCATGGTCTCCAACATTGATTGAATTGGCTAAGAGACCTGATTTATTGCTCCCAGGGCATAGGTTATGTGCGGGCTGTGCGGCCCCTGTTATCGTTAAACTAGCATTGAAAGCATTACCTGACCCCAAGAATGTGGTAGTAGTTAATGCTACTGGATGCCTAGAGGTAGCAACAACAATATACCCGTATACCTCCTGGGGGGTACCCTGGATACACAACGCGTTTGAAAACGCCGCGGCTACAGCTTCCGGTATTGAAGCAGCATTCAAGGCATTAAAGAGAAAGGGCCTATGGGAAGGCGATCCTCCCATGGTTCTCGTTTTCGGGGGTGACGGCGGAACATATGATATCGGTATTCAAGCCCTCAGTGGGGCTGTGGAGCGTGGACACAAATTTGTCTATATATTGTATGATAACGAGGCCTACATGAACACAGGTATACAAAGATGCTCATCAACACCAAAGTATGCCAGTACTACAACATCTCCCGCCGGAAAAATAATTCCAGGCAAACTCGAATGGAAAAAACCCATAGGATTCATCATTGCGGCTCACCATAATGCCTACGTAGCAACAGCGAACCCGTATTTCTGGAGAGATTTTGTAATAAAGGTCAGGAAGGCGGCAGAATTTGATGGACCTGCATTTATTCATGCAATATCGGTATGTCCGAGGGGCTGGAGGTTTGAGGGGAAGCTCACAATGACTATATCTAAGCTAGCGACGGACACATGTTTGCATCCATTGTGGGAATTCGATCCCGAGACGAGAGAGTACAGAATCACGGACAGATCTCTTTATATTGCCAAGAATCCGGACAAAAAGGTACCGATTGAGGAATATCTCAAGCTTCAGGGTAGATTTAGACACCTATTCAAACCTAGGAGAGATGACCTTATCAAGGAGATCCAAGAGCGTGTAGACAAAGAATGGAACTATCTTCTCAAGCTTGCGGGCTTTTCATAAATCTTACTATTTTTTTAGAGTATGTTGGCCATCGTATTATTGTTGATAATTGTTGCATGGATTATACATCCGATAATGAATAAGTTCTTTAGTGATTCATCATTTATTGCCATTACGATGCTCCATAGTGATGGTAGTATCGATTGGTCAACCGTGACAAGTAATAGTAGGTCTGTGGAGTGGATGCATAGGGTTGCGGCAACATTTAGTGTTAGGAGTATTAAAAGTATTTCGTTTTGGAGGAACTCTGGGAAACATGTTATTGTTGCTATCAATAATTGCATATTAGCGCCCATACATAGTAGTCGCATCTCCATGCGTGCGGCCATATTCACCACACATATATTCCATAATTATTGTTTCGGTTTGCTAATAAGCAAGTATAGTGGATGAAGTTGCCTCCACCAATAAAGGTATATTTTATAGGTACTGGTGGTACGACACCGTTCAGTCTGCGGAACATGCCATGTATAGCGATGAAATATGAAAATTATCTCATACAATATGACTTTGGAGAGTACTGTCAGTATGGCCTCATAAAATATGGATTGCATCCCTTCCGTAGCAAGACATATATATTGATATCTCACTTCCATGTGGATCATGTAGGAGGGCTCCCTCCGTTTCTCCACACATATAGTCTTATTGAGTCAAAGGAGAAAATTACTTTGGTGGGACCATCTGGATTAAGAGTATTTCTGGATAACATCCTAGGGATATTCGGACTTGAGGACCTAAGGAGACGGATTAATGTAGTTGAGGTATATGTGCAACGCGGGGTATTAGAGCCGATAATAGATGAGAGATATTTCACTATATATGCGTTCCGGACGATACATGGAGTCCCAGCACTTGGATATGTCTTCAAGGAGAAACCCTACACAAGGCTATTAAAGGAGAAACTAAAGGAACTGCATATCCCACTAGGCCCCATTAGGAGAAGGCTTCTAAGGGGAGAGGACATTATTGTTAATGGTCGCCTAATTAGAGCACAAGATGTTACTAAGATTGTTCCAGGAAGGAAAATAGTCTATACGGGTGACACGACCGTTTTTGAAGAATTGGGTGAGGTTATTAGGGATGCGGACTTATTAATCCATGAGGCAACATATCTAAAATCTGAGCACGAAAAATATGCGGAGGAGAGATACCACTCAACAGTTGAGGATGTATGTGAGATGGCCGTAAAAAGTGGAGTAAAACGTCTGGCGTTGGTACATATATCGCCTAGGTATAGCAAGAATATGGACAAAATAAGGGAGATAGCTGAGTCAATAGTTGGGGGAAAAATAGAGGTATTGATACCAGAGGATGGAGATATTCTCATTCTCTAGAGTTGGTATCGGGTTTTTCGGTATCGAACTTCACTACTTTGATGTTTCCATCCTTATCTCTATAAGCAAGTAGGGACACGCCTGCAGATTTCAGTTTTTCTATGACACTATCACTCGGTTTTGTGTCGATGATTATCCCATAGATCTGGCCATCCAGATGCATCACAATGGTTTCTAATAGGGATATATTGCTGGTGACTATATCCTCAAAGTTCTCATTGATGGCTATGAATTTTTTGCTGCCTGCTATTTTGTCCAATTTGGCCTCCAGTATGAGTCCTATGTCCTCCTGTGAAAGCTCCTTAGGTTTCTCCAATTGGAGGAAGTATTCCTCCACGATTTTCTCTAAGCGGTCAACGTCCAGCGATACTCCTTCGACGGGAATCCTATTATCCAGTGAGCGTTTGATTTCTTTATATGTGAGCTCCTCAACCTCCTTCCCACGGGGTGCAATGGCTATATAGTCAATATTTACGGCCTGTAGTAGTGATTTCAACAATAATAATCCTGCTCTATCACCGTCAACAAATGCTGTTGTTGTCTTTTTCTCTGAAAGTTCAACAATGGTTTTTGGTATGGAGCCAGAACCGCCTATGGCAACAACATTATCAAACCCATACTTAATCAGATTTATAACATCTGCTCGCCCCTCCACAATAATGATCTCGTCACTTTTTAGTACACCAACACCTGCTGGTAGGTTTTCTGGTCCAATGTTAACTATCTTGTTCTTCCTAGCTTTTTCTTTGATGAGCTTTGGGATTTTTTCGGGATGTATCTCGGTTCTCTCATAGCTATACCATCCCCCTAGGATCTCGCTAGCGCGCTCAATAATTCGTTTTCTTCTTTCCTCCAAGACGTTCTGTATATAGTCCAGTTTTGTTTCAGCAGTCGCTGGCCCAATCTTGTTTATTGTCTCAACAGCAGCCGCGAGTATGGAGGCCTCCACTTTGTTTAGGGAGCATGGAATCATGATCTCAGCAAAAGTTTTGCCCTCCCTATGTATTAGGTTTACCTCTATCCGTCCAATACGCCCAGTATTCAGCAGATTCTGAGGATCAAGATCTGGGGGAAGTATTCCTTCAAGCTGCCCAAAAATTGCTCCAATTATGTCATTTTTCTCCACGAAACCATTGATCTCCATTTTGAAGTATAGATTATACTTGACGAAATGTGGTTGCCTACCTGGCATAACAGTCACCTCACTCTGAAAATAGTGTTAGGTAACTAATAATATATGCTATTTTACATATGGAAGCAAACCTTTTTTCTCTAGAAAATTTAGGATTAGTTTTCCAACGCATACGTCTTCATGTATGAATGGATTATCGACAGTATCAGTACATATGACATGATCTACACCTGCGTACATAAGTTTATCATATGCGTTCCCGAGGAATAATCCATGCGTAAAGAATGTGTATATCTTTCCTTGGAAACCATCTCGCCTTATTCTCCTAGCAACACCTGCTACTGTTCCCCCAGTCGCAATAATATCATCGATTATGATTATGGTGTCCCTGTTTTTCAATACATCTCTATAGGCGTCAGGGTCTTCAGGTTCGTGATGTAGTATCTTCCCAGTATGTGGGTCTCTCACTTTCATGAAAGATAGTGTGGTGGCATTACATTTTTCCCCGAGCTCTTTGATAAAGCCTTTTCTGCCAATATCAGGCGATATTATACAGATGTCTCTATCTGGAAGATTCTTCCTAATATAGCTACACCAGAGATCCGTAGACCTTATATTCACGAACCTATTATTTAGTTGATGATAGGCAGTCTCATTGTGGACATCAATTGTTATAATGATGTCTGCTCCCCTATCCAGAATCGTTCTGGCTATAATCTGAGCGGATATCGCCTCCCCAGGAAGGAATCTCTTGTCTTGTCTTGAATATGGCATATATGGTAGACAAAGATAGATTTTTCTGGCTCCTAAGTCCTTTAGTGTTTCAAGGATAAAGAGGGCTCTTATGATGTTTCTATCTTGCTCAGGGTATCCACGAATTATGACTAGGTAGTATCCTTCCGGGTCGATATCGTCTAGAAAACGAATATAGGTCTCCCCGTCGGGAAAGAATTTATGCTCCATTTTTAGTATAGTGAAACCATATTTGAGGAAGATATCATACCTGAATGATCTGTAGAGGGGATCCTTAACAAGATAGAGCATTTTCCTCACGTAATACAAATCGTGATATTTTGTTATTCATGGTTAAAGGGATGAAATCAACATAAATTTTGATGAGTAAAAATGGGGGAGCTAGCGGTACCAGAAATAGAGATACCTGAGGACTTAAAGTGTTCAGGTGAATATAGACAATACTTCAATGATCTAATAGAGAAGACCAAAAAAGCATACAAAATAGCACTATTAGCACGAAGTAAGGGATTAGACCCCGATATTAAACCGGAAGTATCCCTTGCTTATGATCTGGCATCGCGAGTAGAAGCAATGGTGGGGCCCAGAGGCATAGCTAAGAGAATACGGGAGCTCCAAAAAGAGGGAAAAGAACTCGAGGAAATAGCAATAATAATAGCCAGGGAGATCGCTGAAGGTATATGGATGCCCGAGGAAGCAAACAAAGAGAAAATAGCCGAACAAGCTATAAGGACAGCCTTAGCTATAGTCACGAATGGTGTCGTGGCCGCCCCTCTAGAAGGTATTGTGAAGGTCAAAATAAGACCGGAGGGGCATCTAGCCGTATATTATGCTGGACCTATAAGATCCGCGGGGGGTACAGAAACAGCGATGTCTATACTGATAGCCGATACGGTTCGTAGGGTACTTGGCTTAAAGAAGTATGTACCAACGGAGGGAGAAATAAACAGGATGATTGAGGAGGTTTTTCTATACAAGCGATATAAAAACCTGCAGTATCCACCGAATAGGGAGAAGATAATATTCGCTATGGAACATATTCCCGTTGAAATAAATGGTGAGGGCACAGATAAGGAAGTACAGATGTACCGTAGGGTTAGGCATGTCGACACACCCAAGATACGGGGAGGGGCTGTTCTGGTTATAAATGATGGTTTTATAGCCAAGGCAAAGAAACTACTCAAGATTATCCGTAGGCTAAATATTGATGGTTGGGATTGGCTTGAAGAGCTCAGCAAGATTGGTGAACAAAAGAGCAACGAGAATGAAGAGGAAAATATGAAAAAAGCAGAAAAGATAGCGCCAAATAGATCCTACATGAAGGATGTCGTTGTCGGGAGGCCCATATTTTCATCTCCAATGCATAGTGGAGGGTTCAGGCTGAGATATGGTAGATCCAGAAATACGGGACTGGCGGCAGTAGGGATACATCCAGCAACAATGCATCTTCTGGATGATTTTCCCGCAATAGGTACGCAGATAAAGCCAGAGCGTCCAGGGAAGGGAGCGATTGTATTGCCAGTAGACACAATAGAACCACCTATCGTTAGGCTTAAGAATGGATCGGTAATAAGAGTAGAGACACCAGAATTGGCCATGAGGATAAGGAGTGATATAGATAAGATTCTATTTTTAGGTGATATGCTTGTCGCTGTAGGAGAATTCCTCGAGAATAACCATATAATACTTCCATCCCCCATAGTAGAAGAATGGTGGATACAAGAACTGAAGGAGGCTATAGAGGGACGGCTGGGGGGTGCAGATATTCGGGAGATGGTCGATAAGTGTTTGGGTGATCCAGAATTTATGATTAATCTTTGCGAAAAACTTGGGATTCCTTGGCACCCAAGGTATACATATTACTGGAAGAATGTTTCAGCAAAGGAGGCCGTGAGGTTATCTGAGTATATACTAAAAACTAATTCAGATGGTGTGCTTCCTTGGGAGGGAGACATAAAGGAGATACTGGAAAAACTCCTAGTTCCTCATCAGGTAAAGGGGGACAAAATAGTACTCCAGAAGGAGGATATGTTGGTCCTAAAAAAAGTTAGTGAGTATATTGAGAAGACCAATCTTGATAAGGAAAAATTGGAGGAGATAAATGGTCTTGACCTTCTCAGGAGTTTGGGTCTCAGAATATATGATAGGTATACAATCTTTATTGGTGCGAGGATGGGGAGGCCGGAGAAAGCAAAAGAACGACAGATGAAGCCAGCGGTTCATGTTCTCTTTCCGATGGGAGAGGCGGGGAAACAGACAAGATCTATAATGAGAATGCTGGAAAAAAAGAAGAAGTTCGAGATAGAAGCAACAAGTAGATACTGTAGGAAGTGTAAGATATTTACATATCGAATGTTATGCCCAAAATGTGGGGGTAGAACAACTTTGGTTTATATGTGTGCAAATAAGACCTGTGGCTATTTCTCAGAGAGAAAGATAGATAAATGTCCTAGGTGTGGAGGATCAAAAATCGTAACATATAGACGATATGTTGTTGACTTTCGTGAACTACTCAAGGAGGTAGAGAAGAAATACGGCGTCTCTCCTCCACAAGACCTCAAATGTGTTATTGGCCTAATATCCAAAAACAAAGTACCAGAAGAAATAGTTAAGGGTGTTTTGAGAGCAAAATATGGGTTATGGGTCTTTAGGGATGGAACAATAAGATTTGATGCGACAAATGCCCCCCTTACACACTTCAAACCAGCAGAGATTGGTGTCTCCATTAGTAAGCTACGGGAACTCGGCTACACGCGTGATATTCAGGGCAGGCCGTTGAAACATCCTGATCAAATAGTCGAGCTGAAGGTACAAGACATCATTATTAGTGAGAATGGGGCAGAATATCTGGTTAAAGTTGCTAACTTCATCGATGAACTCCTTGTCAAGGTATATGGAATGAAGCCTTACTATAATGTCAGATCAAAAGATGATCTTATAGGCAAACTTGTGATAGGCCTTGCCCCTCATACATCCGCTGGAATTATAGGGAGAATTATCGGTTTCACTAAAGCGAGATGTACATATGCCCATCCATATTGGCATGCAGCAAAAAGGAGGAATTGCGATGGGGATGAAGACGCCATTATGTTGCTTCTGGACGCATTACTAAATTTTTCAAGAGAGTATCTCCCTAAGAGTAGAGGGGGCCAGATGGATGCACCACTTATAGTCACGGTTATTCTGAATCCATTGGAGGTAGATTCGGAGGTATATAATATGGATACAACGGACAGGCTGCCCCTAGAGTTCTATAGGAAATCTCTAGAATATCCTGAACCAAGAGAGATTGAGGACATTATTCCAAATGTCGAAAAGAGACTTGGAAAACCCGAGCAGTTTGAGGGGCTCCTATACACACATGATACATCATCAGTAGCCTCTGGCCCACTAAGTACGGCATATGTGAAGGCTAAAAACATGGAGGACAAAATAAGGCGACAGATAGAAGTTATGAAGAAGGTAATAGCAGTTGATTTTCCAGACGCTATAGGCAAATTCTTGGAGGGGCACATACTAAGAGATATTTTTGGGAACCTTAGATCATTCGGTACACAGGCATTTAAATGCATGAAGTGCAGACTAAAGATAAGACGTATACCTCTAAATGGTCGGTGCCCAAGATGTAATGAGCCCCTTCACCTATCCGTATATAAAAACATGGTATTGAAGTACTTTAGATTGGCATATCAGATAACGCGTGAATTACCCTATAATGATTTTCGTGCCCAACAATTCGAACGATTTATGGTAACAGACTTTCTTATTTTAAATAAACCATCAACAATAATGTTGGATGAAGTACTAAACAAAAACTCAGAAGAGCCTCACAGAAAACCAGTCGACGCAAAAATCGTGATAAAGAGGACAAAAATAGATCTTTCACACTTTATTTAGACCGTATCCTAGGGGCCTTAAGGAACTTGAGATGGGCAAGGAACTCTCGATACTTGCTTATGGCGATGAATATGAGCAATGATATGAAGCCGAAGGGTAAATGATACGCTAAGACCTTTATTATGTACCCACCCTTGGTTATAAAGAAGAAGCGAGGGAGCTCACTATACGGCAAGGCTGAATGCGTACCTTCTGGACTGTAGTATCCTAAGCCTTCAGCAATAATCAGTACTGATATTGATATAAAGATTATGAATTCATAGAAGATCATCGTCTCAAGATTTCTCGCCGATACTATGGCTACCAATAATGCTAATACAAATATAAGTATTAGGATGCGGATCATGGGGAATGACGACGTTATTGCCATGGCTGTTGAGAAATATAGCGGGGCACTAGTTAGAATGTAGAGGGTATCAAGCAGGGATGGGTAGAAATGCATGTTATTGGTCATGATTGGTCCAATAATACAGATTATGTTATCGACAATGTTAAGTATTAATACTATTAGGATAAAGCGCGATAACCATCTGAATAGGCCCATATCAGCCACCAGTTTCTTGGTACCTCTTAAGGAGCGTTGCGATTAGCTTTATATACTCATCATTTGGGTCAAGCATATATGCAGTCCAAAGATAGTTGAATGCCTGTTTTGGGTTCTTCTTCTCAAGATAGCAGATGGAAAGATTTATGAGCGCTCTTATTCTCAAAAATTTGTTTGTGGTATTAATCAAAGCCTTGAAGGCTATAGTGGCTTCGTTTAGTCTACCCATATTAAGGAGAATTTCCCCACGTACTAATCTCGCAAAGGGACTAGGCTTTATTCTCAAAGCACTCGTAATTAGGTCTAATGCCAGCCGATAGTCCCCCTGTAGCATATATAATTGGGCCAAATTTACTCGTGCCTCGAATCCTTTCATTCTGTCCCTCTCTGCGAATGCTAATGCGTATTGCAGTTCCGTGAATGAGCGGGTTGGATTATCCATCAAAAAGTATATCTTGCCAAGGGCAGCTCTGGGCATATATCCATCAGAAACGTTAATCACATTTTTAAGGCTATTGACCGCATCACTAAGCCGTGATATTGAGGCAAATACTATTGACAGATATGGTGTTAGGATATATTTTTGATCACGTGTTAGTTCATCAAATAGGCCATTCCTAAAAGCGTAATATAGTGCAAAGCATACGGCTCTAGAGAGAGGACAGATCCATACGGGTACTGTAGGAGATCCGTATTTCCGCCTCAAAAAAATGGATAGCCGCTCATCCAATAATTGGTTAAATGATAGTAAAGCTAGGGGTAGGTGGTGGCCAACGTGGAAAATCAATAGGGGTATCCTGAGCATACTTAAGCACCAAATTATGTCCTCTGGGCGTCTTAACGCGATGTCGCCAAGAATACGGTATTCCAGTAGCTTAATGCCAGTATCATCAACATCTTTACAGCTTATTAGGAATTTATCTGTAATCCTTATTATGTCCTGATAGTCGTGTTTAAGTAGTTTTATGGCTAGCAGGTTCAGAACGGAGGAACATGTATTAGCATTACCTAGCTTTCTCTCCGCAGAATCGAGATCTCCCGCAAGTAGGTCAAGAAGCCAATCTAAGTCATCCATTTTTCAAGCCCCTCCAACATAAAGTTTTTTCTCCAAATAAATTAGATTGCTTGTCAATGCAAGATCTTTTGGGTGTCGGAATGGTGTATGTAAAAGACGACATAGGAAGCCTGGACTCAAAAATAGGTAAATATGTCAGGGTCTGTGGATGGATAAGGCATGTGCGTGACCTTGGAAAGCTGGTGTTTTGGAGGATTATCGACTCAACTGGGGAGACCCAAGTAGTATTTAAACGGGGTGAGGTTGCTGAGGATATGCTTAAAATAGCGAAGAAAGCAGCACTCATGAGTGCAGTAATAGTGGAGGGAGTCGTCAGGAAGGCAAAGACCAAGGGTGGAAAGGAGATCGTTCCCGAGAAAGTTAAGGTGATGCCTAGTGAACCAGTACTACCAATAGACCCTATAGGCGAGACAAGTGAGCTAGCATTACGGTTAAACTATCGGACGTTAGATCTACGGAACCCGCGAAGATATGCTATTTTTAGGATAAGATCAACGATCGCTCAAGGGTTTAGGGAGTATTTCTATGGGAAGGGCTTTGTGGAGATACATACACCGTCAATAAGTCTTTATGTTGCCGAGGGAGGTGCCGATGTCTTTGAGGTCAGATATTTTGATAGACGGGCATATTTATGTCAATCGCCCCAGCTATATAAGCAATTGGCTGTTGGTGGATTGGAGCGGGTTTTCGAAATTGTACCCGCATTTAGAGCGGAAAAACATTGGACGATAAGGCATCTATGTGAGTTCACATCAATGGATATTGAGGTCGCATGGATAGAGGATATAGAACCACTACTAAGATATGCTGAGGAGGTAATAGTGCATATATTTAAGAAGCTAAGAGAAGATGCGGTGAAGGAATTTGAGACGCTGGGACTCGAGGCCCCAGAGATCCCTGATAGACCATTCCCGATAATGACGTGGAATGAGGCACTAATGTTGATTAAGAATGAGGGAATAGAGGTTGAGGGGAAGGATATCCCTCCGGCTGGGGAAAAATTCCTGTGGAGATATGTGAGGGAGCGCTATGGCTCAGACTTTGTATGGATTGTTGATTGGCCATTCGACATAAGGCCATTCTATGCGATGAAATATCCAAATACAAACATAACAAAGAGCATGGATCTACTGTATAGGGGGCTAGAAATACTAACTGGCGGACAACGCGAACACAGATATGACATCCTAAAGAAACAGATTATGGAAAAGAACCTCAATCCATCAAAATTTGGTTTCTATCTCGAGGCATTCAAATATGGTTTTCCCCCACATGGAGGCTGGGCGATAGGTCTTGACAGAATAACTATGCAGATACTCAATCTCAAAAATATAAGGGAGGCAGTACTATTCCCAAGAGACCCCGAGCGAATAGAGCCATAGGATATAGA
>CAZVPA010000004.1:0-9595 GCA_964628995.1 uncultured Nitrososphaerota archaeon
GGCAATAAACACTGCTGATGATAGACGTGACTGTATGCAGAGAATTCTAGAATTCCTCTATGGTGGGGGAGATACAGTACCACCCACAGTAAATATTACTTCGCCGTCGGACGGTGAATATTTGAACACATCAGATGTCACAGTAACATGGACTGGTAGCGACAACGTTGGGATAGATCATTATGAAGTAAGAATAGATGGAGGTACATGGATTGATGTGGGTCTCTCGACGAGCTATACATTTACTGGTCTCTCAGAGGGGTCACATACAGTGGATGTAAGGGCGTTTGATCAAGCTGGGAATATTGGGAGTGACTCTGTGACATTTACTGTGGACATAACACCTCCTTCAGTAAATATAACATCACCATCTGATGGCGAGTATGTTAACACAACAGATGTGACCATTACATGGTCTGGTGATGACAACATTGGTATAGATCATTATGAGGTCCGCATTGATGATGGCTCTTGGATCGATGTTGGTTCATCAACATCATATACATTTACTGGGTTATCAGAAGGTTCTCATGTAGTGGATGTTAAGGTGATAGATAGGGCTGGGAATATTGATATGGATTCAGTTTCATTCACTGTAGATATTACAGCACCAACTGTACAGATAACATCACCATCAGATGGTGATATAATTGGTTCCTCAAACGTCACTGTTACATGGTCGGGAAGCGATAACTATGGTATTGATCACTATGAGGTTCGTATTGATGGGGGATCATGGATTAATGTTGGGACAAGTACAGAATATACATTTACAGATCTATCAGAGGGCAATCATACTGTGGATGTCAGAGCATTCGACTTTGCTGGAAATATTGGTAGTGATTCCGTCACATTTACTGTGCAGTTGGAAGCCCTTTCAGTCCAGATAATCTCTCCTCCGAATGGTAGTTATATTGGTACCCAAGATGTTGAGGTTGTATGGTCAGGTTCTGGTAGCATTGATCATTATGAGGTTCGTATTGATGGGGGATCATGGATTAATGTTGGGACTAATACAAGCTACACATTTACTGGGCTCTCCGAAGGCTCCCACACAGTTGATGTTCAGGTTATCGGTACAGGTGGCGAGGTCGCTATGGATTCCGTTACATTCATAGTTGACGTTACTAGTCCATCAATAACATTGATCTCGCCATCCAATGAGTCATATATAAATCAGAGAGACATAACCGTGGAGTGGAGTGGTAGCGATAACTATGGTATTGATCATTATGAGGTTCGTATTGATGGGGGATCATGGATTAATGTGGATGGCTATACTTCGTATACATTCAGAAATCTTGCGGAGGGCCAACACATCGTTGATATAAGGGCTATAGACTATGCTGGCAACATTGGTGAATGTAGGTTAGTATTCACGATTGATATATCATCCCCAATGGTGTCAATACTATCCCCTGAGGAGGGTTCATATATTGGGGAGCAAGATGTTACGGTGACATGGGAGGGGGACGATAACATAGGGATAGATCACTATGAAATCCGTATTGATGGTGGTTCATGGATTAATGTTGGCACAGACACCAACTATACATTCACAGGTCTGTCGGAGGGATCACACGTTGTGGATGTGAGGGTATATGATTATGCTGGTAACGTAGGGGAGGACTCCGTCAGTTTCACGGTTGATTTGAATCCTCCATCGGTAAGTATTACATCTCCCACGGATGAGGAATACCTAAATGTGAGGGATGTAACAGTAGAATGGGTGGGTAGTGATAGTATTGGGATAGCATACTATGAGGTAAGAGTTGATGGTGGTTCTTGGATCAATGTTGGTTTGGAGACGAGATATGTCTGTAAGAACCTTGTTGAGGGAAGACATTTAGTTGAGGTAAGGGCGGTTGATCATGTGGGGAACATTGCTACTGATAGTGTCAGATTTACGGTTGATATATCCGCTCCCGCTGTAAGGATACTGTCGCCTCCAAATGATACATATATAGGATCCTCCAATGTCACGGTTACATGGAGTGGTGCAGATAATATAGGGGTAGATCATTATGAGGTTCGTATTGATGGTGGTTCTTGGATCGATGTTGGTAATGCGACAAGTTATGAGTTTATGGGTCTATCTGAGGGAGAACATAGGGTCGAGGTAAGGGCCTATGATTATGCTGGGAACATTGGTAGTACCTCTGTTGTTTTCTATGTGGATCTATCACCACCAACAGTAAGTATACTTTCACCATCCAATGGGACATATTTCAATGTACGTGATATAACTGTTGAGTGGAATGGTAGTGATAGTGTAGGTATCGACTATTACGAGGTGAGGATTGATGGTGGTTCTTGGATTAATGTTGGTACGAGCACAAGCTATACGTTCACCAATGTGGAGGAGGGATACCATATTGTTGAGGTAAGGGCTGTTGACCATGTTGGAAATATTGATAAGGATTCCGTAGAATTTACTGTTGATATTTCGCCACCGCTTGTGAATATTAATTTCCCACTAAATAACTCATACATAGGGAACTCAACGGTAAATGTTACATGGGACGCAAATGACAATACTGGTATTGATCATTATGAGGTTCGTATTGATGGTGGTTCATGGATCAATGTGGGTACGGATACAGCCTATACATTTACTGGTCTATCCGAGGGCAAGCATTATGTTGATGTGAAGGCGGTAGACCTAGCTGGAAATGAGGGTATTAGTAGGGTAGTATTTACTGTGGATCTATCACCACCGTATGTTGGGATATCACAACCCATGGAGGGAGAATACCTCGCGACGAGGAATGTTACTATTGAGTGGAGTGGGGGTGATAGTATAGGGATAGACCACTACGAGATAAGGATAGATGGAGGCTCCTGGATTAATGTAGGAACCCAGACACAGTACACATTCATAAATCTAGAGGAGGGCGACCATGTGGTGGAGGTGAGGGCAGTTGATAAGGTTGGTAGGTATGACGAGGACTCAGTAACATTTACTGTTGATATCTCAGCACCACATGTAGACATAACAAACCCGTTGGATGGGGGCTATGAAGATAAGCCTTCCGTTGTAGCAACATGGGAGGGAAGCGACAATACTGGCATAGATTACTACGAGGTAAGGATCGATGGTGGCTCTTGGATCAACGTTGGTACCAATACTAGCTATACATTTACTGGTCTCTCAGAGGGCCAACATACGATTGATGTTAGGGCGTTTGACTATGCGGGGAACTCAGCCATGGATTCTACAACATTCACAGTTGACCTTTTCGAACCAACATTAGGAATATTATCGCCAGCAAATGAGAGCTACATTGGGTCGCGTAATGTTACCATAGTTTGGTCTGGAAACGATAGTATAGGTGTTGACCACTATGAAGTCCGTATTGATGGTGGCTCTTGGATCAATGTAGATCTCTCAACGAACTATACATTCGAGAATCTGCTTGAGGGAGAACATAGGGTTGAGGTTCGTGTGTTTGATCATGTTGGCCGTATGGATGAGGGTTTGGTAATATTTACTGTTGATATATCCAACCCATGGGTCGATATAAAGTCTCCACCAAATGGTACATATATAGGCTCCCCAGATGTCACTGTTAAGTGGGAGGCCAATGATAACTGTGGCATAGATCATTTCCTTATACGGATGGATAACGAGTCATGGATAAACGTTGGTATAGCCACAAACTATACGTTTAGAAACCTAACTGAGGGTATCCATAGGGTATATGTCAGGGCGGTTGACTATGCTGGCAACTATGCTGAGGACTCAGTGGTCTTTATCATAAGCTTTGAATTCTATGTCACCATAGAGTACCCAGAGGAAGGATCCTACATAAACAGCACAAAGGTAACGGTTGTATGGACAGCCACTAATATATCCGATATCAGCTACTTCGAGATTAGGGTGGATCTTGGAAACTGGACAAGCGTTGGTATGGTTACAAACTACACCATCACGGGTTTGGGTGAGGGAGAACATACTGTCGAGGTAAGGGCAGTATATAGTGGTGGATATACAGCCACAGCATCAACAACATTTATAGTTGATCTTACACCCCCTGACATATGGATAATTACGCCCCAAAACAATACATGTGTGGGTGTCTCCAACATCACCATAGTATGGAACGCTAGCGACAACTATGGTATAGGATACTACATGGTGGGAATTGATAGTAAGGAGTGGGTCAACATATCGGAGAGTACCACCTATACTTTCGAAAACCTCTCTGATGGAGTCCACACAATATGCGTGAAAGCAGTAGACTTGGCTGGCAACACGAACTCCAAGGTAATATTGATTGTTGTCGACCTACTCCCACCAGAAATCACGATAATTTCCCCAGGCAACGGAAGCTATGTAAATAGGGAGTACGTATTGGCCACGTGGAATGCGACAGATGCCGGTGGAATAGATCACTTCGAAATCAAGCTTGGGAATGGTCCATGGGAGGATGTGGGCCGCGCGACATCCTATGTATTTGCCATACCTGCTGAGGGCGAATACACGATCTATGTGAAGGCTGTGGATATTTTTGGCCATGAAAAAATAGCCTCCGTGAGAGTAACAGTAGATCTGACACCTCCAACAATAACCATAGTGTCTCCCAAACCCAACGAAGTAATAGGTGCTACAAGCATCACAGTGGAATGGGAGGCAACAGACAACTACGGCATAGCATACTATGAGATCCGCGTAGATATGGGTGAATGGATAGAACTGAACACAACAACCTATGAGCTAAAGGATCTATCGGAGGGCAGACATTTTGTTGAGGTAATGGCGGTAGATCTAGCTGGAAACCAAGGCGCAGCCGGGGTATCATTTGAGGTCTCCCCAAAGAGGGCAACTAAAACACCACTCATAATCTCGGCGATCGCGGCAACAGTAGTAGCAGCAATATCGCTGGTAGTGTTCCTTATGTGGTGGAGAAGAAAGAGGAAACGGGAAGGTGTGGGGATGGAGGAACTCGTTGAAGAACCCGTAGAGCTACCAGAGGAAGAAGAGTTCCTTGAGAGCTAAACATAGTATTTTTCCTATTTTTTCTAATCCTTCTAGTCCTTCCTATGATATCTAACTTTTCATTTTAATAAGCACATTTTGAATTTTACTCCCTGGTCCTTCTATATAGTCAATTGTGTTGTTCTATATAGCACATAATGCTGTATGTTTTAATAATGTTATTTTTTCTGTAACATTATTGTGGGTGATGCTGGTTGGTTTTTGATGCTGTCAGGATAATCAAATATATGGTTAGTGAGGGGGCGGTATATCCACATAGAGGTGTTGGTGTAGGCAAAATTTCTAGGAATATTGGGATCCCCCCTAGTAGGGTTATAAGGGGCCTTAGGATTCTCCGTTGGTTTGGTTTAGTATCCAGAAATATTGATCCGAGGAGAAAGAGATATTCCACATGGTCTATCTCTAGGATTGCTGATGCTTTAGGGGGGCCATCAGGTATTGTTGATTTTCTATATGGTGGTGTTGTGCTGGATGGAGGCTTAGCATTCTATGAGTGGATAGATTTCTTTTTCGATAATTACTTCGTGTCGGGGACGATAAGCCTCCTACTTAATGGGCTCTCCTGGAATGATGTTATGCCTTCCGGGATCCTCCTAGTCGTGGACAGAAAGATGCGTAACCAGTTTAGGAAGTTCTACAGGTTTTACCGTGAGACCCCCCTAGCGGAGAAATATAGGATTGATGTGGTTTTTGTGTCAAGTCTAGAAGAATGTGACTATAGTATCGTTAGAATGGAAAACTCGGCAATACCCATAGCCTCGATCGAACAGGCACTTGTTGACTCCATAATCAATTATGATAGCTGGGGGGTAGATATTTTAGAGACACTCTCAATACTCATCGGCATAATCCTCCCACAGGCATTTGAGTGGAAAGAAAAAGGGAGGATTAGGCACATGATAAACTTAGCTGAAAAGCAATATGACCACAAAAAATATGGGTTCCTCATTGCGGTTCTCAAAAGCATCCTAATGAGATACTACATATATTTCGAGGAGATGGAAGCATTAAGGCTATATATGGATATCCCAGAGGTACCAGAGGATTATACACTCCAACCAGACATCTCCAGGAAAATCCACGAGGCATTCAGAACAACAATACTTGGTGATAGGGTAGCAATGCACTTAGGATTAGAGCCGGATTTCTCCAAGACGAGACCAAGTCCTCTACCCGACCACATCCTTGCAGTATCCGAAATATAGGGTATCAACCATGCTGGAGATAGATCTAATGGACATTGAGAAGATATTAGAGATAAAGACAAACCTAAGATATATGGACATCCCCGATAAAAGTTTCATAGAGAAGACCCGTAAATACCTAAATCCAGACCTAGTAAAGCCATATATGCCAATACGGGATCTCTCCCTCTTTGACACGGCGATCTATATGGCCAAGAAATATATGATTCTCTCAGGGGGCTACGGAATAAACACATGTTTTTTCCGTCCAGACGAGAGACGTCTTAGTCTCGCTGACCTAGACCTCATATCAACCGAAAACGTTGAGGACCTAATAGAAAAAATAAACAACAACATCATCAAGAACAACGGAGCGATGATACTTAGACTAGGAAAACACGAGGTAATAATAGGGACACTAACATTAAACATAAAGAAAATGCAATGGCTAAGAAGAATCGGTGCGGAAAACATATATTCATTCAAAAGGACAATTCTCCTCCCAGCCATCGGACATTATGCGTTACGTGGAGAAACCCTCACAAACTATCTAAGGAGATATGGGTTTGGGGAGGAAAAGCAATGGCCTATCTTTAGGAAGAAGGCTAGGGAGTACGGGCTTGAGGGGTTTAGAGTTGAGACAATAGAGGTTGACATCACAGTTATGGATGTACCATTTGTCCATAGGACAGCCACACCCTCTCTTGAGGTCGTGGGAATAGAGAAATATGTGAAAGAAAAACCCACAATAAGAGTAATAGAGCCGAACATCGCTGTCGATTACCTAAAAAATGCGATAGAGTACTTCTATTCGAAGAGGCAGACACATAATACCGTGAAAACACTCCTTGATTTACGCATATCCAAGCTTGTTGGAAGAGAAAAAGAAGTCGCCAACATTGCTAGGAAGATAGTGTCACAGAAAGAGTTCCTCGAGGAATACGAATCAGGAAAGGAGTCCTGGAGGTTCGCAATACTAAGAAGGAAATATCCAAGACTCATAGATATCGTGGAGAAATGGTTTCTCTAGATGGGTGCGAAAATAATCCAGCATCAAGATAGAATCGGGACAATGAAAAATACTCAATCAGATTAAATATTCAACACTAGGGAACACTATGCGGACGGACAAGCAATATTACCAGGTGTGGTTAAAATGAAAGGAAAAAAGCTTTATTTCCTGGCATTCCTAATAATCTTCACGATTTTGTGTGGTGCCATAATATTGCGTGGCCAAAAGAAGTTCAAACAAGTAAAGATAGTTGACATACTCAATAATCCAGCCAAATACGATGGGAAATATATCAAAGTAATCGGGAACTATTGCGGCTGGAAAATACCTGAGGATCTACTAGGACCACCAACAACATCACCACCTGAGACAAGAAGCGACTGGATAATATGCGACGAAACAGGATGGATATACGTCGTGGCCAAAGGAGCAAGCCCAAACCTTAATCCGATGGAAGGCTATGGACAAAAAATATCCATATACGCACAAGTGAGAACAAAAACAATAAATAATACAGTAATACCATACCTATACCCAATCAAAATAGAGACCACAGAACAATAACGTCCCCAATACACATACCCTGAATATATCACAACTGGTAGCTCTGGAGGAAAGAATAGGGTCTTCTCCCAGCAAATACACCAAGCATTGGAGTGTCGATGGGAAAGATTTTATTAATCAGGCTTTATTATATTAATTTAGATACCTAGGTGTCCCCCTTGAAAAAGGTAGCACCAATACTTATAATTGTTTCTCTCCTAGCAACAACATTCATGCTGACGAGGGATCGTGGTGAGCAGATCATTAGAGAGAAAACAATAAGAATAACATTCGGAAACACAACAATAACATATTATGTAGTGAATGGCAAGGTCATGAAAAAAGAAGTATTACGGCCAAAACCGAACGCTGCCGCAACGATGGCTGATCAACAGGTAACGATAAGAAAACCCATAATAACAACACAAACAGAAGCGACAGGACTAGAGCTCGAAAAACCAATAAGAATAGAAATAGCAACACAGGAGGATATAGAAAACGCATATAAGTTTGGTAAGGGAACACCAAGTCAGTTCTCCCCCCTAGGAACAACAACAGATCTCTTCTTCGAGGACTTTGAGACCAATGCAGTACCAGGAACATACTGGTCAAGCTATGATTCCGACTCTACGGATGAGGAATATTCATGGACGGATGTAAACTCCTCATACGGATTCAGAGCATATGCTGGCGACTACAGCATGTGGTGTGCTGGATGGATCTATGGGAACCAGATAATGGACGGGTACATACAGGGTGACGGGACAACAAACGACTATGACTACGACGACCTAAGTTCTCCCTCTTGGTTTGCTTTCTATGCGTATCTCTATAGTGGGACCTCATATAGCTATAGTCTAAACTGGGATACATCCGAAGATATAGATGTGGTTGTATATGACCCAAACAACAACTTTAGGAGTGATGCGAGTGCACAGACCTCAAGCACAACACCACCAGAAGAAGCATCATTCACAGCGGATGTGGAGGGATGGTGGTATTTCATAATTGAGGACTGGTCAGATACCTCGGGAACAACGACAAGTTTCACATTTTCATTTACATCAGGAGGCCCTGTTTATATGTTCATTGCAAGGTGGCCATTAGATATTCATTATCAAGACTACATGAATAGTACTGCCTACTATAAGACTTGGTATGACGTATCAACAGCAGACGTGCTCATATTGGAATTCTACACATGGTATGATACGGAGTCAGGATACGACTACTTCAAGCCTGGCTTCCTAACGAATCAGAGCGGGAGCTACATAGCCTATATAGCCGAGTATGATGGGAGTTCTGGGGGGTGGACTCAAAAAGCATTGTTACTTCCAGACGAGGCATACAATTACCCCACCACAGCATATTTCAAATTCCAGAGCGACTCATCAGTACACCTAAGCTATGAGGGAGTATATGTCGACAATGTTAAGCTTTTCACAGCAGACATAACATTGGATGACTACTTTCTAAATCCAAGATATGCAAATGGGCAGAGCGACGTGGAGATAGGCTGGTACGTACACAACCCAACTGTATATAGGATTGATGATGTAAACCTAACAGTATACCTATACCAACAAGGACAATCAACTCCCTATGCGATATATTATTATCCAGTAAATCTCTCAGCAGGATACCAGTGGTATGATAATGTCTATATTCCAGCAAGCGACATAGCAAACTTCCCAGAAGGCTGGTATGATGTAGAATTCAAAATCTGGAGCGGAAATGTTGACGAATCAAGACTATGGGCAACCTCAGGGAGGCTCTCAAACTATTTCTGTGTCGACAAAACAAAGCCTACTGTGTCTATTGATTCGCCTAAGAGTGGTGATGTTGTTGGTGGTACTG
>CAZVPA010000004.1:9695-40162 GCA_964628995.1 uncultured Nitrososphaerota archaeon
TGATAAGGCTGGTAATTCTGCCTCCTCATCGATAACGGTTACTGTTGACAATACTAAGCCTACTGTGTCTATTGATTCGCCTAAGAGTGGTGATGTTGTTGGTGGTACTGTGACTATTCAGGTTACTTGGGATGATGCCAACCCCGACAAGTGTGAGCTGTATATTGGTGGTTCTCTCGTTACCACATGGACTACGACTGGTACTGTGACCTATAGTTGGGATACGACGGCTTATTCTGATGGTAGCTATACTATTCAGGCTGTCGCTTATGATAAGGCTGGTAATTCTGCCTCCTCATCGATAACGGTTACTGTTGACAATACTGCGCCGAAGGTTGATATTACATCGCCTGAGAATGGTTCTACTGTTGGTTCTACATTTACGGTTGTTTGGAATGCTAGTGATGCTAATAAGGTTGTTCGTGTCGAGGTTTATCTTGATGGGGTTCTTGATGCTGTGTATGTTGAGGAGAATATGACTAATAACCATACTTTTAGTGGTGTTTCTAGTGGTTGGCATAATGTTAGTGTTGTTGCTTTTGATGTTGTTGGGAATTCTGGAAGTGATACCATTGATGTTAATGTCGTTGCGGTCTCCATAACTATAACATCCCCGAAGAATGGCTCCTATTTCAATGTTAGTTGGGTGAATGTTAGCTGGGATGCCAGCGGCGATATTGATCATTTCGAGATTTATGTTGATGGTAATGTAATTAATAGTAGTGTCCCTGCGGATGCTAGATGGTATAATGTTTCAGGGCTTTCTGAAGGCTCCCACGAAATCAGCGTTTTTGTTGTTGCTACTAGTGGTGATAAGGTGTCTGACAATGTTACGGTAATAATAGATCTTACCCCACCAAGTTTGGTGATAGTTGATCCTAGTAACTACTCATACTTTAATGAGTCCACGGTAACAGTATATTGGTCTGGTAGTGACGATAACTTGGATAGGTACTTCGTGCGCCTGGATGGTGGTGTCTGGGTTGATGTTGGTTTGAATACATCATATACATTCTCTGGTCTCAAGGAGGGGGAGCATAATGTCAGTGTCAAGGCTCTGGATAAGGCTGGGAACACTAATGTATCCATTGTATTCTTTACTGTTGATCTTACACCCCCAACACTCCAGATAACCTCCCCAGAAAACCATTCATATGTCAATTCAAGCTCTGTTACTATGAGTTGGAGTGGTTCTGATAGTTCTGGTATTGATCATTATGAGGTCCGTGCTGATGACGGATCGTGGATTGATGTTGGTACTGTTACAGGATACACGTTTAGTCTTTCTGATGGGAACCATAGTCTATATGTCCGTGCTTTTGATCTTGCTGGGAATGTTGCTGAGAGCTTCATCTATGTTGTTGTTGATACTGTTCCTCCAGAGGTCTTCATTATTTCCCCAAGTAATAATGATTATCTCCGTGGTGTTGTGGCGATAGAGATTAACTGGACTGATACTAATCCCGATAGATGTGAACTATATATCAACTATACTGATAAGCCCGTCACTACATTCTATAGTATTGGGGTAAATACCTATGAGTGGAATACTTCCACCACTGCTGATGGTACATATAGTATTAGGGCCGTAGCATATGATCTCGCGGGGAATAAGGCTGAGAGCGAGATAATTGTGGTTGTTGATAATACTCCTCCACTTGTATCCATCAATTCTCCCAAGAACGGTACCGCTGTTGGTTCCACATTTACAGTTGTTTGGGATGCTACTGACTCCACTAGTTATGTTGCGAGGGTTGAGGTCTACCTGGATGGCTCATTAGTCGCTACCTATGTTAAGGACGAAAATATGACGAATAATCATACATTTAGTGGTCTCTCTCCTGGCTGGTATAACATCAGTATATATGCCTATGACGCTGTTGATAATGTTGGTATTGATAGTATACTTGTTAAAGTTGTGATCATCAGTATAAGTATTACCTCGCCTAAGAATGGCTCCTACTTCAACACTAATTGGGTCAATGTCTCTTGGAATGCTAGCGGCGATATTGACCACTTCGAGATATATGTTGATGGCTCTGTTTATGATGGTAGTGTCCCTGCAGATGTTAGGTGGTATAATGTTTCTGGGCTCTCTGAGGGATCTCATGAGATCAGTGTCCTCGCTGTTGGGTCATCTGGTGAGAATGCATCCGATAATGTCACAGTTATTATTGATATGACTCCTCCAGATCTGACCATCACAAGTCCCAGTAACTTTTCGTACCATAATAGTGATACTGTTACTGTTTATTGGTCTGGTAGTGATGAGAATTTTGACCATTACGAGGTCAGTTTTGATGGTGGCTCTTGGGAGAATGTTGGTTCCAGTACGAGTTATACCTGTAAGTATCTGAAGGAGGGTTGGCATAATATTAGTATTAGGGCTCTTGATAAGGCGGGGAACTCGAAAACATGTATACTGTTCTTCGCTGTGGATATGACTCCTCCAATAATCCATGATATGGCTCCAGGGAATGGCTCCTTTGTTGGCTTGTCATCTGTTACTCTCAGTTGGAACGTCACGGATAACTTCGAGATAGACCACTATGAGGTTAAGGCCGATGATGGTTCTTGGATAAATGTTGGGACTGTGACAAGCTATACTTTTGAAAACCTTGGAGACGGTAACCACACTTTATATCTATGTGCGTTCGATAAGGCTGGCAATAGTAGGACTGGTAGTGTCACGATAACTATTGATACTGTATCTCCCTATGTGGAGATACTCTCCCCAAGTAATGGAACTATTGTTAGTGGTGTCGTGACAATCGAGGTAAACTGGACGGATGATTATCCAGATAGATGCGAACTCTACATAAACTATACTGGTAAGCCCGTGCGGGTATTCTACGAGGATGGACTCCGGACATATTCTTGGAACACAACCAATGTTTCTGATGGCACATACCTAATTCGTGCTATAGCCTACGACCTCGCCAACAATACAAGCATCTTTGAGATCTATGTGCTGGTTGACAATTCCCCACCGGAAGTAAGCATCGATAATCCAAAGGATGGGGAATATGTTGGTGGGGTTATTACGATACAAGTCACATGGAATGATGTTTCTCCAGATAGATGCGAACTCTACATAGACGGCACGCTGGTGAAGACATGGAATACATCTGGTACTGTCTCTTGGGACTGGGACACGACGGGGTATGGTGATGGATCTCACCTGATAAGGGCGGTGGCCTATGATCAAAATGGTGCATCCAGTGAGGAGTCAATCACAGTAACTGTTGATAATTCTCCTCCAACAATTATTATTGAGTCCCCCGAAAATGGATCCACGGTTGGTCAAGCATTTAGGGTTGTCTGGAACGCAAGTGATAGTGTAAGTTATGTTGAGACAGTATATATATATCTGAATGGTACTCTAGAGGCAACATACATATATGGCATAAACATAACAAACAACCATACATTTAGGGATCTTAAGGCCCCCGCGACCTATATAGTGGTGGTGGAGGCACTGGATGTTGCTGGGAACATAGCTATGAATTCTACAACTGTACATACAGTACCATTGAGTGTTGAGATATTATCCCCCTCGGATGGGGAGCATATAAATACGACCTGGGTATATGTTGTCTGGAATGCTACGGGCGACATAGATCACTTCGAAATATATCTGAATGATAGTCCTGTTGATGTCTCCATACCGAGTGATACGGATTCATACAACATCACGCTACTGGATCAGGAGGCGACTTGGAATATCACTATTGTTGCTGTGGATACATTTGGTAATTCTGTCAGTGCCAGCATAACTATATATACAGACTATACAATACCCTCTCTAAGAATTCTGTCTCCCCCGGATGGGTCATACCTACGTGGAGTCGTGAATATAAATATTTCTTGGACTGATAGGAACGCGGATAAGTGTGTTCTGTATATTGGCGATAAGGAGGCATATTCTTGGAGTGAGGAGGGAAATGTTACCTTCTCTTGGAATACCTCAGAATATCTCGATGGTTCCTACGAGATTGTTGTTGTTGCCTATGATAAGGCTGGTAATGTCGCTAGATATAGTATAACAGTAACCGTAGATAATACGCCTCCGGAGGTATGGTTTGTCGATCCGGACAAAAATGGTACCACAATATATGGACCAAATATAAGTGTTTCATGGAACGCAAGTGACAATATACAGTTGGCATATTTCCTCGTAAGGCTGGATAATGCGCCATGGGAAAATGTGGGTATGGACATATCGAAAATATGGGAGAACGTAACCATAGGAAACCATACAGTATATGTTAGGGCATACGACAAGGCTGGAAACTGGAACGAGACATGCGTCAGTTTCTCAGTGTTCTATATGATAGGATTCCTAGAAATCACGGCTGAGAACGAGTATACCGCTACATACTCGGATGAGTTCAGAATTGGGGTAACCATACGGACACCGGATGGAGACCCAGCCCCTAACATACCTGTCTGGTTCTATATCAATACGCCGGAAGGTACTATAGATCTCGGCCAAGACACCACAGATGATCAAGGATATGCAGAGCTGAGCATAATAATGGAACTACAACCTGGAACATACAACCTGGTTATCAAATGTGGTAATTATTCCTACTATTCAGGGTCAACAAAGATAGCCACACTAATCGTACAAAAGGAGAAAACAGAGCTTGAGTTCCTCCATGGTGTACTTACCACCCAGTATACGGACGATGTGGTGGTCAGCTGTAGACTCACTACGGATGATAATGAAGTATTAGGAGGAGAAAAAGTAGAGTTCTACTATATCGCCCCCACTGGTGAAAGGGTCTTTGTAGGGAGTAGCTACACCAGTGATGAGGGTATAGCGGAGATAGAAATATCCTTCCCCTCCGTCGGCGAGTATAGGATAGTTGCGAACTATACCGGATCCCCATACTATGAACCATCATACCAGGAACAGAAAATAGTAGTAGAAGAGGAGGAAATTGTACTCGTAAGTCTTACATTTTCAAAAGACAGGATATACACTGGGGACTCTGTTGACATAGAGCTCATCGTGGCAGAGGACGATGAGGTAATTAGATACGTCGCTGGGGCATCAGTAAGCGTGTTGGTTGACGGGAAAATCCTTGCTCAAGGAAATACTGATAGCAATGGCAAATACACCTGTACATGGAACCCACGCCTACCTGGGGAATACAACATATCATTCATCGTTGAGAAGGAGGGATACAAGACACTATACTACTCTGTCACCAAGAGAGTTATGGAGAAAAAGGCTCTCTCATACATGATAATTCCAATATTAGCGGCTGGCGTCGTCACAATGGTCCTTGTAGTATTCCTACTGAGAAAGAAAAAGAGGGGAATTACTGAGGCTCCCATCGAAGAAATAGAGGAATATGAACTAGGTGAAGTAGAAGAAATAGAATAGTCATCATCACTTCTATTTTTCTATCTCAAGACTATCTCTATGGATTATTGTCTAGCATTGCTGAAAATCTCCCTTATTATCTCCCTTGCGGGCCTATAGACCTTCCTTAGCGGCCACTCCAACTCATTCCCAGCCATCTTTAGTCTCAGTAGTGTTGTCCTATACGGATCCACAACTTCCTCCTCCAACATTGCGACAATCCTTATGTCAATCTCCATCAATCTCTCCAATAGGGATATTCTCTCCTTGGGATTCATTATCCTCGGGTCAAGGGACATTGCCGCTACATGCCACCGCTTCCCCATAGTCTCTATACCGACAGTCTCAACGATATTTCTTATTGCTCTGAATGGTATTTCGAAGTTTTCTTTCCTAGCTCCTGTTTTTCTTTCAAAGGCCTCTGGTGTACCAGCCTTTAGTGATACCCTCACATAAACCTTGTCGTATCTATCAAAGATTTTCCTTACATAGTCCTTGTCGATCCCGAAGAGAATACCATTTGTCTCCAATATGAATATCCTTATGTATTGGTCATCCTCAATATGATCCAATAATCCAAATAGGTGTTCGCGACAGAGCGTTGGTTCACATCCAGAAATCCTTGCTTTCCGTACTCCATACTTCTTAGCGGCCCCTAGAATTCTCGTATATGCTTCCTCGGGGGTATAAAATTCTCCATACTTCTCGGGGTATTCCCTCGACAGTTCAACCCAACAGAAAATACATCTCAGGCAACAACCAACACCATATCCCGTAGCCATACCCCCATAGACTCCTGTCGCATAAAATGATGTATATTTCCTAGCACGATCATCCTTCCTGAAGACAATTTCCTCGGTAACTCTAGCCAACCAGGCTGCATCAAACGGCTTCCAGTTCTTCGTTACGAACCGAGGGTATTCGTAGAGTTTATCTGTCTTCTCCATATTGTAGCCCCCAATATCTAATTTGTTGGTTATTTATCCCACCACGCTGATCCCCACTGATTAATATCCCCCTGTCCCAGTATGGGGGCTATAGATGCTACTTTCTCTCCACAAAAGACAAATGATGGTGGTTTTATCGAGAGAAGGATCCCTCGTATTGGGCTCTTTATTCTTCTATTCCTTATCCTCCCTATGATTTCACCCATAGATACTTTGTCTCCTGGGGACTTATTTGGTATGAAGAGGCCGCGAACTTCCGATGCTATATCGATTCTTTTGTCGAGGAATATATGGTCATATTTTCTTTTTGGTCCCTCCAAGAAATCAAGGTTCCTTAATGTTTGGATAATCTTTCTTAAGAATATTTTCCCGAGTCGAAGATCCAGCCCACACCTCGGCTGGGGAACTTCTAATATCAATGCATCGACCTCTCTTTCTGCAGCCTCTATAAAGAGCTGGCCACGCGTCCCATGACTCCTCACTACATATCTCACTGGTATTTTTTCGATAAAATCCATAATGTTTTTCTTCCCATACTTCGCTAGGATGTAAGGGATGCATGAGCCACATGTATGCATATCGATTATATAGTCAACCTCCCTACACCGCTCCCATATTCTCCATGCGTGTTGTTGTGTCGGTGAACCAGACACACTACCAGGGAAACTACGGTTCATATCAAGACCATCAATCATGGAGCATCTCCTGCGGTATTTGAATGCTTCAAAGTTCGCTATGGGTATTATTATGACTCTTCCATTAAGTGTCTTCTCGATCCTCCTAAGTCTCCTTGCTAGAAGTATACTCGCCAGAACCGAGTTCCGTTCATCACCATGGATCCCAGATACTATAACTATTGTCCTTTCTCCCTCCCCAAAAACATACATGGGGGATCTACAAAGAGAGCTTCTGATGAATTCTACCCTCACAAAGAGTAAGTGAAAAAATTTCAATAAGAAGGAGAAAGTATTGGATTAGTGGTATGTTCATCAAAATAATACTGGTTTTCAGATTACTAACAGTAATTGTTCCTATGGTGCTGTAGCATGATGATTACTGGTTTGAGGGCGTACGCCATAAGGGTTCCTCTCATTGAGGAGTTCCGTATAGCTCTTGGTGCCTCTGTGTATTATGAGGGGGTAATAGTTGAGGTATCAACCGATGAAGGAATTGTTGGTTATGGGGAGGGAGTACCGAGCAGGAGGATTACTGGTGAAACCACAGATAGCATATTGTCGTTGATCTCCCGCTTCAGAAGGATGCTTGTGGGTAAGGATCCCCTAAACTATGTGGAGTTATTGGAGAGGATCGATAGAGCGGTGCTTGGAAATCCCGCGGCTAAGGCGGCCATAGATATCGCCATCTTTGATATAGTGGCCAAGAAGTATGGTGTTCCACTAAGGACATTCCTCGGGGGAGGACCCAATTCATTCGAAACCTCAGTAACTATCGGTATAATGGATAAAGAGACCGCGGTTAGAAAGGCTACGAGGCTTGTGGAGGATGGTGTCACAATACTAAAAATAAAGATCGGGCTCAACCCAACAGAGGATATTGAACGGGTAGTGGCGATAAGGAAGGCTGTTGGGGATGATATAAGGATAAGGATAGATGCTAACCAAGGCTATACTGTGAAACAAGCAATCAGAGTACTAAGGGCCCTAGAGAATGTAGATATAGAATACTGTGAACAGCCAGTACACTGGAGGGATCTCAGCGGGATGAGGGAGGTAAGGAGGAAAACAGAAATCCCAATAATGGCGGATGAATCTGTACATGGGCCAAGAGACGCCCTAGAAGTAATAAAGCTCGACGCCGCAGACATGATTAACATTAAGCTCATGAAATCTGGAGGGATACTGGGCGCCATAAAGATAGCACACATATGTGAGGCGGCGGGAGTAGAATGCCAAATAGGATGTATGAGTGAGACGAGAATAGCAATATCAGCCGGCCTTCACCTAGCGGTAAGCCTCGACATAATAAAGTACTCGGATCTAGACGGATACCTATTCCTAAGTGACAGTGTGGCAAACGGCCTGTCCTTCGAGAAATCAAAGAACAAGATCAGTGATGGTTGTGGATTGGGAATAAATGTTGACAAGAAAAAACTAGAGAAATACCTGATAACAAAAATCTAGGTGTTAGAATTGACAATACTAGATGATGTTGAGAGGGAATTTAATAATGCATTGAAACTTGCGGAGGAGGGTAGGGAAAAAGAGGCGATAGTAATAATGAGTAGATGCATGAGGAGACTCGAGAGATACATCAGTGAGGCAGGGGGTAGGGAACGAATAAGGGCAATAATACTCCTGAGACAAATAGGTAGAAAGCATACAGAATTAAGCGAGAGACAGTTCCAAATCACCGAGGAAGACAAAGGTTAGATTTTTTCTAGACTTTTGCTATCTGTTCTCCCTTTTTTGTATAGCTCTTCTAATAGGGGGATTTCGTGTATTCTGTCCATGACAAGTTCCCATATGATGCCGTGTGGTTTCTTGTATGGTGTATTGGTATGGTATATCTTTGTCGGGGTTACTATTAGGTCTAGGGGGAAGTCATTCTTCGTCATTGGTATTTCATCAACAATCTGTATGTCGTGAACTGTTGTTGCTGTTATCGTCGACTTATCCACGAGCCCATACTCGCTAAGGATTCCCCACTCAATATCTGAGAAGCCATGTCCCTTTCCCAATCTACCGCCCTTTAGATCTACCGCAACACAACCAGTGATTTTCATCTCTATAAAGGGTGTTTTTGACGGATGTATTGGGGTTCCATACTTGAAAGCTCCAGATATTGTGGAGGCCCTATTTATTGCCCAGTAGGGTATCTTGTTGGGGTCTAGGAGTAGGAAACCCTTCCTTATCCTTGGAGATGCCATTATGAGTTTCTTCGAGTCAAGTAGTGCTAGCCTACGGACATATTTTTGGGGTGAATCAGGATTCACAAATAATACCTCTACTCTTGCCCATTCCTTCGTTTTCTGTAGGTTCCTAGCCGCCTTATCCGCACCAACGAAGTTTGGTATTCTCCCATATACTGGCCGTGGGAATGCCGCAATGTTGAGCTTCTCCATTTTCTCCCATATTTCCTCCCTTATCTTTTGTTTGATTGCTCTTATATCCATATCGTTCACGTCATGCGAATAGGAATATTAGTGGGATTATTGTTGCGAGGGAGATCACTGTGTATATGGCGCCTAATCTGACATAGTTTTTGTATGTGAGGAAGCCTCGCCCTCTGGCATATTCCTCAAGCACAATACCTTGGGGGCCAAATACCATGGAGCAGGATAGGATTGAGGCATATATTATTATTGCCTTGGTTGGCTCAAAGCTTAGGATCATTAGGGGTAGAGCTACCGCGACTCCCGCCAATGGGCCAAGAATTATTGAGAGGATAACCAACAATATGATGACCATGACTAATATCTGGAAGTATCCAACGCCTATCAGTTCTACGAGGAAAACATCCATTATTCCAGATTCATCCATAAGCACGACCAGTGATAGGCTCCCTCCCAATACGAGCAGTATATCCCACCTCATCTTCCTCATATCCTCGATAGTAAATATTCCAGTGGCCATGAGAACCAAACCTGCGGCAAGCGCTACTGCTGCGACATGTAGGTAATATACATATCCCATAAGTGCCAGGATTGATGATGTGAACCATCCCATTACTGTTCCTAAAAACACGACCAGTGTTATCTTTTCTTGCTTTGTCAGGGGGCCCATGCCCATGAGGTGTGCCCTGAATGTAAAGATTACTTTTTCATCAAACCTTATCAGTCCCTCCTTCAGATCCCTCTCTATGTTGAACCTCAGACAGATTACTAGGTCTATGATGAGGAGTATTAGGAGTGCGACTGGGACAGAATATAGCATCCACTCAAGAAACTCTATTCTAATCCCCCTAAGCCTGTATGTTATTGAGGCTGCAAGGGCATTCGCTGGGTTCCCCACAATTGTGGTCATTCCTCCCAGTATGGCCGCCAACATGATTGATAATGTTATTCCTTGGGCATATCTCGATCTTTGATCAGCATTGAAGACCTTAAGGATTGTGGAGATGATTGGTAGCATAACTATCATTGTCGCGAGAGAGCTCATCCACATTGCTAATATGAATGATATTAGAGATATTGAGAATATTAGTCTTGTTGGTGATTTTGTCCTGCTTACAACGATATATGCTATCCTCTTAGCCAAACCACTCTTATCCATCGCGTATGCTATTATGAATGCACCAAATATGAGTGCTATTGCGGGATCCCAGAAGACAGATAATGCATCCTCAGCTGGAATGTTGACTAATAGTATTGCTAGTACGGGTATGGCAAGGGCTATGATTAATGGGTTTAGAGCAACAATGGCCCATATGACTATCACTAATAGGAATACATAGAATGCGATCCTAGTATTCACCCTTATTGCCTTCTGGAGTTTTATTCTTCCATTCTCATAACATACTCTCATAGGCTCTGATGATCCATCCGGTCCTATCAGTTCCCCGCTTACTGTAGGGATCCTCTCCCTAAATATTTCTGTCTTATTATCTATGGCCAAACTTACATATGCCCAGAAGGAATTCCCAGGCCTTCTAGCATACATATCCAAACCTAAGATAATTATTGTATAGTTTATTCTGACCTCCTGTCGTTTTATCGTGGTCGTATTGGTTCTCTGGATGATAATTCCGTCCCTATCACCCAAATATGTCTTAAGCTCTATGGATAACTCTCTGTCCTCAATAATCATCGTAGCCTTTATATGATATCTTCCACGAGGATGGTCGCTTGGGGCCGCAACGATAGCAAGTGTTGACGCAAAAATAAGTAGTATTAAGCCTCCAAGTAGTTGTCTTTTCTTCATGGCATACACCCATGTACTCTATCTTCGGGCGAATATGGCTATAAGTATCGCAACAATAAGGAAAACCAAAACAACAATAAAAACCATTGGGAGTTGATATCCCCCAGAGGGCCCCTCAACATCCAGAATAAAATTACTCTCAGCATCCTCATAATTATCCTTATGTACCTTAACTAATATCTCGTATCTCCCTGGATTCTCGGGGCTCCATGAAAACCCATATACCCCATCGCTATCTGTCCTCCCTATCCCGACAAGGTCTCCATCAATAAATATGCGGATCTCGGCAAAGGGAACGGGTTCACCATCATCATCAATAACCTTAACAACTATTATTACTGAGCCCCCCACAACGGCTTTTCCAACAGTAGAAACCATTACTGATAGTTTCTCCCTAGTGACATTCAGGAGGCTCTTGGTTGATGACGGGTTATAGAATTTGCTACCATTAAATACAATTATTAGGTCGTATGTCCCAACACTTATCCAATCAAATCTTTTTGTGGATATAGTAAAAATTGCTCGACCATCAAAACCAGTAGTGTTCTCAGCTATCCCTATCATTTCCCCACCATACACCAAATATAATTTGAGTATGGCTCCTGGTACTGGATCTCCATCATCAGTATGCAGTCTAGCCTCCAATGTTGTGTTGTCCGTATATTGTACCTGGAGCCGGCTTGTCTCGATGAGTGTGTCCTCCCTATTTATATATAGATGTGTCGAGGCCTCCACATACTCCCCACTATATTCGGCAGTAGCATTAATATCGTATTCCCCCGGCGCATATTGGATCTGTTGGATACGGCATTCAGCATAGCCATTCTCTTCAGTATAGTTTCCTCCAATAAAACTCTTTTCCGAATCAATAATGATATAGAACTTTACGTACACATTTGGTATTGGTGTACCATTGGCAAATGTTAGGTTTACCTCTAGTGTTAGCGGGTCGGTATAATTTGTCCTGTATTCCTTATCTAGGAAATAAAGGACAAGAGTCCCCGTACGGCCATAACCAGAATTAATATGATGTACTGGAAGGCATGCTGCGATCTCCGTTATTAGGACCAGTACTATTAGTAATCCTCTAGTTACTATATGTATCACCATAACTATGACAAAAAATGGGAAAAATTACATACTCCATATTTGTCCTACCTTTAGCATATCACTACGTCACGTTGCTGGCTCTAAATAATATCTCCCTTATGGTTAGAGTATACCAATGGTATTTCTTCTCTTAACATATTTAAGAAATATTTTTTAGTATTGTAACAATATCATTAATATTCAGCCTGATTGGTGGTGATTATGTCTACACCCAAGAATATGGTGTCAGTAAAAATAGTACTCATAGGAGACGGAATGGTTGGAAAGACAACAATGGTTAAGTCATTCCTAATGGGGAAGTCTCTCACAGATACATCATATAGAAGAACGATCGGTGCGGACATATTTATCAAGGAGTCCACATATACCATTAACCCCTTGGGCCAACTCCAAGTCAAATGGCTCATCTGGGACCTCGCGGGCCAACCAATATTTAGGGAGGTCCGTGGAGAATATTACCATGGGGCACAGGCAGGGATAGCAGTATTTGATGTATCGAGACCACCGACTTTCAAGAATATTCCATACTGGATAGCGGAATTCTTCAAGCATGCTGGAGGTATTAGACCCATAATCCTCGTTGGAAATAAGGTGGACCTTAGGGATAAGATGCCGTGCCTACCCCCAGAATATGGGAAGGAGTATGCCGAGAAGTTGTCCCAGAAGACAGGCATGAGGGTTGAATATCTGGAGGCCAGTGCCCTCTATAATGTAAATGTTGAGGAGGTATTCCAAAAACTTGCCGAAACAATAATTCTTAGCTATATGAGGAAGAAGAAACGGTCGGAACAAAAAGAATAGGTGGGGCACCAGAATGGATGAGGATTTCCTTGGCGAGCTATTCTCTTCCGAGGGGATCAGAGCCGAACAAATAAGGCTGTCTCGTAGGGCGTCTAGGCGGCTGAGGGTTCTCGGAATAAGGAATCTATGTGTGATTGACTATGACGAGAATTTTGGCCCCTACCTACGTTTTTATCTTACTAAGAAGTCTACTTTATACAGACAACTAAGCGAGAATCCAGCATTCTTAGCGGATCTGCTGGTTCTCGCTAAGGACATGAAGGAGATGCTTCTAAGGGATGGTAGGTCGCTCCTCATGCTCAGACCCATCGACAAGAAAGGCCTAAAATTATTACTGGTTGAGACAACAAGGGAATTCAGCATGAATGCGAGGGAAATAATCGAAGAAATCATCGGAAAACTTCAATCTAGCTATAGTTTGGACATGATATCTAGATTATTGGAAGAGGTTCTTATTAGGGAGGACTAGTATAAAATGGATCTATACAAGAGAGCATTGGAAATAGTGAGGAGGAGGGATACTTCTCATTTCTCCAAAAAGGCCGCACTTAAAATAATATCTAGGTTCCCTAGTACGAGTATTTATGTCCTAGAAGCAGGCTTTACACCAAGTGGGAAGGTCCATCTTGGAAACTTTGGGGATGTACTAATAACAGAATCTGTTAGGAAGATACTGGAGCTATGGGGATATAAAGCAAAAACAATCTTGGCGATAGATTCCAGAGACCCCTTCAGAAAACCACCGATATTCCTCCCGGAGGAGTTCAAGAAGGCATCAGAAAAATATATTGGTAAGCCCCTAGAATCAATACCCGACCCCTATGGCTGTCATAGAAATTTTGTTGAGCACTTTGTAGAACCCGTATTATCAACACTAAATAATTTTGGTCTAGACCCCATGGTTGTCTTTGCACACGAAATACATACAGACAATAAGTATATCGAGCTACTGAGGGAGGTAATCACTGAGAGAGAAAAAGTAAGGGAGATCTTTAATAGGGTCCACGAAAGGGCTGGACACTCAAAGAGATACCCAGAGAATTGGATACCATATAGGCCTCTCTGTGGGGGGTGTGGGAGGATAGATGAGCACGTGAAACCCATCAGAGTGCTTGAGGATGGAAACAAGATAGAGTATAGGTGCGAGGTATGTGGTTTTGAGGGAATAGCGGATATAAGAAAGGCCGAGGGTAAACCACCATGGAGGGTAGATTGGGTACTTCGTTGGGTTCTATTTAATGTACATTTCGAGCCAATGGGTAAGGATCTCATGGCTGCGGGGTCAAGCTATGATACTGGGAGGGAGTTCATAAGGGGGTTCTTCGGTAGGGAGCCACCAGTGGCAATATTCTATGATTTTATCTATTGGGTTGAGCCAGGGAAACAACCACAGAAGTTTTCCAAGAGGGCTGGGATAGGTCTGGGGGCCCATGAATGGCTTAGATATGCACCACCAGAAGTACTCAATTACCTCCTATTGAAGAGGCATGTTGGGGATATCGAGAATGATAGTCTCAGGCATGTAGATTTCTGTATATATGACATACCGAAATATGTGGCCAGGTTCGATGCTGATGAGAGAGAAATAATGGAGTGTCTCAGGAAAAACAGGATGGATTCGGATGTAAAGAAGGCGTTGGTCGCATATTTCCTAGCAGTAAAAGACCCAGAAAAAACACTTAAGCGTGGAATTAGGAGGGTACCTTACGACGTCGCCATGAGGGCCGCCATATGGATGAGTAACGTGGAGGAGGGACTACAGATGCTGAGGAGAGCAAGAGTTCTACCAAGCGATGCATCAGGAATAGAGATAGAAGATGCTATTACTAGACTGAAGGGAGCAGCAAACTTCGTGAAGGAGTACTGGTCCCCTCCAATAGTCGACATGGAGTTAATAACTGACAATACATCGGATGCTGAAAGAAAGGCACTCGCGGAAGTGCTCGCACAACTAATGCCTATAGACCCCACGAAGCTATCACAGGAAACCGTGAGAAATGTTGTTAGAGAGGTGTCTCAAAAATATGGGATTAAGCCACGTAGGATATACGCAATTATGTATCTCGTCGCGCTGGGCGAGGATAAAGGCCCTCAGGCCTACAGACTATTCCAGAAGGAATTTTCTCGCAGGAACCTCGAACTCTTCCTAGAGAAAATGGGGGGAGCGGAGTGGATAGACCCCTGAGGGTGGCTGTTGGCTCCAAAAACCCGGCAAAAATAAAGGCGGCGGAGGAAGCCTTCAGAATGATCTTTGGTAACAATGTCGAGATAATACCATTAAGCGTTCCAAACACACCAATACAGCCAATGTCTGATAAAGAAATGATAGAAGGAGCCATATGGAGGGCCAAGTACTCGATAATGAAAACACAAGCAAAATATGGCGTTGGTATGGAGGGGGGAGTAATAAGGAATAAGTATGGGGTTTTTGTTAAGGGTTGGGTAGCAGTTACGGATGGAGAAGTGGTAGGGATAGCCTCGACAGTATCCGTACAGTTGCCGGAGGAGATATGGGATCTCCTGAGGAAGGGCATCGTAAGAGAGCTCGAGGAAATAATGGTAAAGCTTACAGGGATAGAAAATATAGGGGATACGATCGGCGCCATAGGGTACATGGCGGAGGGCAAATATGATAGGGTGAAAGCATTCAGGGACGCTATCCTCTGCGCCTTCGGCAGAATACGTAGGAGGGAGATATTTGAAGAGGACATAATGATGATTACATCCGAACTCTGACCCTAGATTTTCTCTTTGTTTTCTTCCGTAGCCTTACCTTGATTCCTGTGATCTCCTCAAACAGTCTTCTGAACTCCAAAAATCGGTTACGTATGGTTACCTCTGTTATTCCACATACCCTAGCAATCTCACGTTGCGTCTTTCTAATCCCATACGCCTTGACAACAATATATATTATTCCCCCTATGACCCCTCGTATATCCTTGCCCGACAACATACCTCTCTCCTCAGCAATTTTTAGCATCTTCCGGGTCACCTGTATGGCCTCAAAATCATTAATTCTGAGCCTCTCTATCACCTGCTGCAGGTATATCATTGGATCTATCTGTCTCGGCCTTATGTGTAATACTTCATATGCCGTCCTAATCGCCTTCATTATCTTTTCTGATTCTATCTTAAGGGTTTTTCTGATCGATTTATATGATAATGGAATATTGTGATCCCTAGCAGCAATATATAGAAATGCCGCCGCATAATACTTAACATTCTCAGGAAGGATCCTCTTCTCACTATTCAATAACTGTAGGAAATAACCTATTGCTGTATCCTTAACATATACTGGTAATTCGAGCCGATACGCAAAGTTATTAATATAATTCTCAAAATCCTCGAGTAACTTTCTCTTCTTTTCCTCAACAACAACATCAGATGGTCTGAGCTTGGTATATCCAGTAGGCTCCTCATAGGCAGGGGGCGGCTTAAAGTCCAAAGGTATCTCATCAATAACAGCCCCACATCTGGCACAATATACCTCACCACTAGTTTCATCCCTAACTATGTACGTTGAGCCACATATCGGGCATCTCTTCTGCGTCTCTGAATCTTCCCCCATCTAGGAGAACCCCAAAAAGCACACATCAAAGTATAATAATTCTATTTGATTATTTTAAGGAAGCAACCTAATGATAACTATACAGACATATATAAAAAATAGGAATACTTTAGGGGAGTCCACGAACTATCCAATGTGTTTTCTCAATAGTGTTCCAAGGATCTTTATTCCCTCCTCTATATCCTCTGGCTTAAGCAACGAGTATGACAACCGCATAGTATTCAGCTGGTACTTTAGTTTCTCAATACTGTTTGTCTCCGGGTTATACATATGTCCAAGTTGCTCCACAGGATAGAATGCGACACCAGGAACAAAGTTCACGTTATTTTTTAATGCCACCTCCTCAAGGAACTTTGGCGCATTAAACTCCCCTTCACTCTCATACCAGACAAAGAAGCCCCCATGAGGCCTAGTATATGTCCCTGGAGGGAAGTACTTTTCGATACTCTCTATCATCGTATCCCTCCGTCTCTTATACTCAGCCACAGCCTTGGGCAGAACCTTATCTATCCATTTCTCATAATACTCCTTCAGGAGCACCTGATTAATCACCGGCGTACACAGGTCTTGGTAGCCCTTAGACTTTATGAACTCATCAACAATCGTCCTTGGCAAGACACCATACCCAACCCTGAAAACAGCAGCCTCCTTACTTGATGTCCTTAAATATGCCACAATCTCATTATCCTTGTCGAAGGATTTTACTGGAGGAAGCTTAGACCCCTCAAAATATATATCACGATACGCAGCATCCTCAATAATGATGATTTTATATTTTTGAGCAATCTCAAATAGTTGCTTCCTCCTCTTAATCGGAAGCGTCGTTCCCTTTGGATTATCAGAATCAGCAACAACATATATAAAGTCCGGCACCCTCCTAAACTTCTCAATGGACTTCTCTACAGCCTTCTCAACATACTCCGGAATAACACCATACTCATCCGTAGGCACACACACAACATTAGCCCTATGTATCCCCAAAGGCCCAAGCATACCAAGATATACTGGTGCTGGACAAATAACCACATCCCCCGGATCTATTAGTATGTTGGTTATAGTGAATAGGGCCTGCTGACTACCAGTAAATATCGTAACAGAATCAATCCTTTCCTTCTCATCCCTCGGCATCGGTACACCATCCTTCTCAAGCCTATCAGCAAGCGTCTTACGCAGAGGATCATAACCAGCCGTCTTCTCATAATTGAATACCTCTAGTACATCCCTCTCCCTACCATCCGCAATCATACGCAACAATTCCCGGCCAACATCCTGAAGTATCCTAGCCAAGGTTTCTAGCGGCAAAACCCCCGGCTTCCCACCAGCAAAGTAGTACCTGACTTTGAATTTTAGGAGTCTTCTGATCTCGCTTTCTGGGATGATCCTGGTCCAGCCGGCGAATTTGAATCCGAATTCGTGGACTTCTGTGGTGATGCTTTGGAGCATTTTTTCCCTTCAAAAGATCTGAAAAATTCCTTTAAAAAGGTTTTGTTTATCGACACAATTGATATGCTTACAAATGAGGCACAAAAAGCTCTAAGACATGTTATGGATCTTTTTCCAAACGTTACTTTTATTGCTACTGCAGACAGCATAACCAGCATTTCACCGCCATTATTATCACGCTTTCTCCTACTTAGGCTATCTAGACCATCAACAGACCCCATAATAGCATTTGTGAGCAAAATAATGATGAGTGAAGGGATAAGCATTAATCATGAAGTATTAAAATACATTGTTGAAGCCCTAGATAACGATATTAGGAGAATTATTAGCTTCCTCCAATTCATTCATGTATCTGGAAGAACTCTCGGAAGCATAGATGAGGCTAAGGAACTCCTAGGATATAACCTGAAGGAGGTCAGAGAACTTTTGGAACTAATACTAAGCAACAATGTTGGGGAAGCCATAAAAAAGAGCAAGGAGCTCCTAAATAATGGGTATTATGCTGCATATGATATACTATCACTATTGTTTGAGATTATACAATGCGAAACAAAAGAATTTATACCAGAGTATGTCCCACCCTTATCGAAGCTAATAAGCAAATACATACAAATGTCCACACAAGGGGTTCCAGATAACATCCTAATGTACAGCTTTGTTATTGAGTCCACGGAGGCGATCAGGCATGGGTAAGATAATGGAATATGAACCAAGAAGCATCGATGATATAGTGGGCATACCAAAACAGACTATGAATCTACTAGACGAGTGGTTCGCCGATAAACAATTGGTTAGCCAACCTAAACATCTACTATTGGTAGGAGCAATAGGTTCTGGAAAAACAACGTTCATTAGACTGTTTGCGAAGAAGTATGGATACACAGTACTGTCTTTCCATAGTTTTAGAGACGCCATAGAGTTCCTAGAGCGTAATGTGGAGGTATTCGGTGACCTAATAATACACTTGGATCGGCCAGGGCCAAGCATAATTTTTCCTGACGATTATCTGTTGGAAAAACTATCAAAAATGTCTAAATATCCAGTAAGAGTAATCGTTGAGACTGACGATGCTACGTCGATTGAGGCCAAAATAGCAATAGGTATCCTCAAGTCAAAGGTAATCTTTGTCTCTAAAACATATGAAATTGCCATGAGAAAGATACTCGAAAGGATCTTGTCAGATACAAAACTAAGTGTACCAGAAGAAATAGTAAATATTATCGCGAAGAGAGTCTCTGACATAAGAAAAGCAAAAATCCTTTTGGATACTTATATTACAACAGGAAAACTTCACGAAGAAGAGTACTATCCACAAGACTTTAGAGGAGACTTCATAGCTACATTCATTACGCGAAAACTAAAATACCTACGCATAGTACTCCCAGCGTTAATCCACAGTAACTTTTACTACATGGAGCACACACCAGATTTCGTTGTTGAGTGTATTCTCGAACAGGACAATATTGAGAAAATAAGGAATTTCTTGGAGCTGTACAACCACTTCATAAAGACTAGACAATACAGACAAGTTAATTATGTATTCTTCTTGATACTAGCCCTAGCGGGTTTAAGACACAGAAAAACCGCATACCAATTGCTTGGATGCAGATACAAGATAGTTAAAGCTACGGCAAAAGAAGTAAAGATAAACCTACTGAAACAAGGATTTCCACCTAGAGAAGCAAATAAATCGTCATGGCAATATCTTTGCGGTATGATCATGCAAAAAATGTGAGGATTTTTATATGTATGCATGGGGTGAGTACAGTGTATTGGCTATGTATAACCAACAGAGAGAATTGGAAGATAATAAAGAAGCACAATATATGGGGCGTATCTGAAAGACACAAAAGAATGATCGCGCAGGTAAGGAAGGGAGACAGGCTAGTGATATACGTAAAACAGGAAATTCGTGGCAAAGAAAAATACCCCTCAGCAATAATTGGGGTCTTCGAGGCAGTAGGCGAGGTATACAAGGACGAGACAGAAATTTTTAAGGGAGGAGTGTATCCTTGGAGAGTAAAAATAAGGCCTATAAAGCTTGGTGAAGTAAATTTCAAGAACCTCGTACCGAAGTTATCATTTATAAGAAACAAGGAGAGATGGTCTGGACACTTGATGGGAAGGGCTATGATAAAAATATCTGGGGAGGACTATCGTATCATAGAAAGTATGCTGTGATGTGCTATTTTTCATTAGAATTTGCTTCATAACAAGGATGACTTAGATGAATTCAGAGCCAGTACCGCTACCCTTGGGTTTCAGTTTATGTACGAAGGAAAAGAATGATTTTAAGAGACTTACTTGCGAGATAGATACTCTAAAGGAGGCTGGAGAGATTATTATATCCTATCCACCAAGAATGTACAATCCATATAAGGCCCATCACTGGACAATATTGAAGCTCATATTTTTAAAGATGTATGCGAGGGATGTTTACACACCGATTATTGGGCGCCGATATCCATTTATGGCATTTATAGACCCATTTGCTGGGACTGGACTAAACACGTATGAAGAGGCAAAATTTTATATCCCTGGATCAACATTAATAGCTTGGTTTTTTGCCACATTTCCGTTCGATAAAGTATATGCTGTTGGCTATGGCGACATGAACTATCGTCTCCTTAAAATGCGACTAGAGAAATTCATTCCGCCAAGTAGGTTGTGGGTTGCAAAAGGGGATGCAAACATACTCATAGACAGCATTGTTAAAGATTTAAAGAAAACGAAGGAAGCATTTGGAGGCGTGCATTTCTTAGCCTTTATAGACCCTGATTGTTTTGAGGCCCAATGGAGAATGCTAGAAAAACTAGTCGAGCTAGAAAGTCATGGAATCTCTGGCGACTTTATAATACTACTTCAATCGAGATTAATAGCACGAACAATAGGACGGATAAGAATGGGAAAGAGAATAAATACAGAAATAATAGACCAATTTTTCGGTACAAATGAGTGGACATATCTAATAGATCTACCTTCAGGGGAGCTTGAAAAAGGCATAATGGACTTCTATCTAAAACGACTGAAAGAAATTAAAAGTAAAGCATTGATAGAAGTAATAAATATTGAGCTATTTCGATCAGTGCATTACCATTTAATATACCTAACAAGAGAAACCAAAGGAAAATCTCCATATCTTGCCACAGTTAGATGGCTCAAAAACTTCGTAGAAAACGCTGATAAAAGAGATGTAGATAGGGCTATACGCATCGCATTAGGAATAGAAAGAACTATAGATTATTTCCTAGAAGAAGGATAGATAATCCTTCGCTACTTCAGATAGTCCAAATATAGAAGCTCAATTTTTATGAAAGTCGATTTGGTCATACCCATCATGACAGATACTCTAAAGCAAAGAACTTCATTTCGAAAGTCCCCTAGAACTTGTACAGAAATGACATATCATAACATCTACTCCACGAGTCTATTGAAGCTCCCCTATATGACTAATGTTTTCTAATTCCACGGGAACAATTATCTTTGCTATATTGAACTTGTGGGTAAGATTATTATAAAAGTTCAAGCATTGGTGTGTATGGTCTCTCTAGTGACACTAAAGTTCTTTGCTATATTGAACTTGTGGGTAAGATTATTATAAAAGTTCAAGCATTGGTGTGTATGGTCTCTCTAGTGACACTAAAGTTCTTTTTTCAGCTTTTGACTTTCCTCTACTCCTATTGGAGATATCTCTCCATATTGTGCCCCAGAAATTTCCTCAAATAATGATCTAATATTTCCAATGCTTCGCTCAAAGGAACCCAGTATTATTCTTGTTTTTTCTAGCCAATTTTCTCCTAGGTATTCTCTTAAGAAGCACTTCACTATTGTTGTCTTTCCAGACCCCGGGGGACCATAGAGCAAAAGATTTGGTGGACGGATCTTCTTCTCCGCAAATTTCTTAAGTATTTCTATGACCTCCTTATTTCCCGCGATATCCGATAAAGACTTGGGTTCATATTTCTTAATCCAAAGCTCCAACATAGAACACCTTACTTCTTAGAATATAATTAAAAAGTCAATTATATTAGGTTTATGATAGCACTTGTCATTGTCCCCAAAAAATAATGATAATATCCTAGAGGAACTAGACACATCAAGAATAATAACATTAAAACATCAGAACGTAAATTACAAATAACCATAATTTGTTACTGGTTAGAACGCTTTACCTTCTTTTTTAAGCAAAAATCACACAGTCCATCTACAAATTTCGGTGGTTTGTCGAGTAGAGTTATTTTATTTAGTGTTATTTTGAATCCAAATTCTCTTCTAGCCATTTTACCCCCGTAAGAACTAAGTATGTATCCCCTAACGACGCCATATTCTCCGCACCCCCTGCAAATAGTTATGCTTTCAATGATAAGTTTCTTTCCATACTCTTCTTTTACCAACACGCGTAATCTTGCTTTTAAACGTTTGAAAGAAGAGACAGAGGTATAATCCAATAATGTTGTCTGCATATTGCCCCAATAATAGGTTTCACTTCTATCTTAAGGACACATAGGCTCTTTTACGTTGATCTAAGCCCATAATCTTCCCAATAACTTAGCACTCTATTTATAATAAGAAGTCCGAGGAATTTTATGGGACCATCGAATACGAAGCATATACCACTTTTATTTTAGATTTTTATCTTATATAATGGCCTAAAGTATACTTTCGCTAGGGAGCTGTAATGAGAGATGAATTACGAAGAAAGTTTATCAATTATAGATCAAAAATAAAATCAGCAAAAACCCATCCAGCAAAGGAGATTATTTTCTTCAATTTTCTCAAGGATATCTTTGGAATTGATGTCGAAGAGTTTGCACTAAAAACGGAGAAACCACTCAAAAGTAAGGCTTATAAAGTCAGAGGAAGAGCAGATCTAATATATAGAGGAGTAATCTTAGAAGTAAAAGTGAACTTGAAAAAAGAGCTTGAACAAGGAATAAAAGAGCTAAAAAAATATATGTTACTTCTTGCAGAGGAAGGCGAAACAGACTATGTTGGAATAATAACCGATGGTATTGACTTTAGAGCATATATTATGCCAAAAAATGAAATACAGAGAGCCAAAGAATTATTAGACAAAGAGCAAAAATTCGATGATGTCCTCGACCAAATAAGTTTAAAAGAAATATCATCATTTAGAGTAGAGGACAGTGCCGAAGAATTCATCTTATGGCTTGACTCCTACTTCTTTACACAAAGAAACATAAAGCCAACCGCCGAAGACCTACAGATAAAATTCGGATTAGAAAGCCCAACATTCACAATGTTCTTCGAGAGATTCAAAGAACTATTTAACGAAGTTAGAAATATTCCATCGGTAAACCTTAAGTTTACCCTATGGAGAAAACACTTAGAGATCGTATATGGCTCCGCGCCTGATGAAGATGAGTTTATCATACATACGTACCTAGTAACGCTTGTTAAACTTATAATGTACCTCAGACTATATGGAGCAGAAAGTGACGCTAATATTGAGAAGATAATCGATGGCACATATTTTAGGGAACTCGGAATACTTAACTTTATTGAGGAAGACTTCTTTACGTGGATTCTAGAGGAGCCAATTCGAAACGAATCTCTAAAATTGATTAGAAATCTCTTTAATGAATTAGATATATATGACTTTGATCAAGCAGATGAAGATCTATTCAAAGAAATATACCAGGATATTGTTGGCCCAAGCACAAGGCATCGATTGGGGGAATACTATACACCAGAATGGCTTGCTGAATTAACTTTGCTAGAAGCATTAAACCACTCTTCTAAGGAAATTCCAAGAATACTAGATCCTGCATGTGGCTCGGGTACATTTATTACAAATGCGATAAATCTTCTCAAAAAGAAGCTTTTAATGGAACCTCCTAATAAACAACTGGAAATAATTCTTGCGAATGTAGTTGGCATAGATGTCAATCCGCTCGCGGTTATAATTGCAAGAGCTAATTACATAATTGCACTGGGTGAGCTGATTAAGTATAAAAAGGAAGAGATTTTAATTCCTATATATTTAGCGGATTCGATTAAACTTCCAGAAATAGAAGAACCTAAATTAATTTCAGGTAAGAGAACATATAAAATACAGATTAAACTGCGCGAAAAACCTGAGATAGGAGGGATAAAGCCCCTACTTATCCCCGTGGACATCGTTAAAAATGAAAAGATATTAAGCAAAGTTTTAGAACGAATAAAAATTCTTTTAATGCTATATAGAGATAAAGAAAAAAGTTTACAGAAAGAAAATCTTTTCTCAGTGTTTAGAAAATATTTAATCGAGGTCTTGCAGTTAGATGAGGAAACGGCATCGATACTTCTATCAACATTTAACACACTATTATTTTTACTTGAGCACGATCTAGATTCTATTTGGATTTTTGTACTTAGAAATATTTATGCCCCTATTAGAATGAAGGAAGAAAAATTTGATATAATTGTAGGAAATCCACCGTGGATAAAATATTCCTTCTTAAATAAAAGTGAATATCAAGAGTTCTGCAAAAAACTTGCAATTGAGTATGAACTGATATCCAAAAATCAGAACAACACTAAAAAAGGGAAAAAACAAATTCGAAGTATTGAAAAACAAATTGCTAATATAGAAATAGCAACAATTTTCTTTAGGCGAGTAGCTGATTTATATCTAAAGGATGGAGGAATAATAGCATTTGTTATGCCTAGGACTATCCTAACTGGTGCAAAACATCATGAAAAATTTAGGGAATTTAAGAAACCAATTGTTAAAGTATTAAAAGTTTTAGATCTCCATTATAACACGCAATTCAGGGTTGAGCCATTATTTAATTTCCCTTCATGTGTTATTATAGCTAAAAAAGGAGAAAAAACATCATGGCCAATTGAGGTTCTTGCTTTATCGGCAAAATTAAGCAAAAGAAATCTTAAATTACGAGAGGTACTACATAAATTTAAAAAATTACCTTACAAATATAATCCACCAAAAATACCGATTAGTGAAAAATCGTATTATCATGATAAATTTAAGAGAGGAGCGGATATTTACCCGAGACCATTGTGGTTTATAACTTTTGTTGTTGATGAAACATTTGGTATCAATCCTAAAAAGCCTAAAGTTAAAACATCTGAAGAGGCACTTAAAAAAGCGAAAAAACGCTGGAAAAACGTTAAAATCGAAGGATGTGTTGAATCTGAGTTTATTTTTATTACTCTTCTAAGCGATTATATGAAACCCTTTGGTTTTTCTAAACTTACACCTATCGTTCTGCCAATAATTCCTATGAAGAATGGATATACAATTCTTAATATTTCTAGACTTTCTCTAGACTATCCAGGTATGGCAAAATGGTTAGTGTCAGCGGAAAAATTTTGGAAAGCATTTCGAACTAAGAAGGACGAAAAAAGATTCCCAAGCGTATTAGATAGGTTAAATTACCATAGATACCTTACTTCTCAAGATCGCTTAAAACGATACATAGTGCTATATGCTATGTCGGGCAAATACACGATGGCCTGTGTTTTAGATCGAGAAGAAATTAAACAAGTAAAAATAACTATAAATGATATCGAAATAATACCAAAGGACTTCGTTATTGATACCTCTACTTATTATTACTGCACCGATGATGCTAATGAAACTCATTATTTATGCAGCATAATAAATTCCAATATTATAGATAAAATGATTAAAAAGTTACAACCAACAGGTCTCTATGGCGAAAGAACAATACATAGAAAAATTTTTGAGCTTCCAATACCAAAATTTAATCCCAATGATCCACGGCATATAAGATTAGCTGAATTGAGTAAAGAATGCCATAGAAAAATAAAAAATATTAGCATAAAGGATAGAAGAAAAGTCAAAGAATATCTTTCACATTATATAAAAGAAATTGACGCCCTTGTTGAGGAGATACTATCAGAGCACTTGTAATAGTATTTATTTTTGATAGCTGAATTCAGCTAATGGTGTCATATATTACCGAGTATATTTATTTTGCAAGAAGTTATGAGCTTAAAAAGGGAAAGCAAACAACACTTGTTCCAACCGAGAAAAATCCCATGGATAATATTTTTCCTATTACTGTTCCTAGTAAGTGGGTAAGTGGTATTGGTTCATCTATAGTTTGTTTGTTTAGTAAGACCAGTAATGACATTGTTTGTCCTCATTTTTGGGAGCTTAAGGCTTGGACTGGTTGTCCATTTAGTTGTAGTTATTGTTATCTGCAGGGGACTTTTCGTGGTGCTGAGAGAAAGAAACCACGAATGAAAGATAAAGATAAGATTGCTAGGTTTCTTAGGGAGTTCTTGTGTTGGGCTGATAGTGTTGGGTTGAAGACTCTATTAAATGCTGGTGAGATTGCTGATTCTCTGGCTGTTCCTGAGTATGTTAGAATGTTCTTGAAGATAGCGTTACCTATCTTAGATAGGCATCCCGATCACAAAATTCTATTCTTAACGAAAGGTGGAACAAAGCATATTAAGGTTCTTGAGGAGATACCGTCCGACATGAGAGATAGATTTGTAATTAGCTTTTCTATAAATCCAAGGGCCGTTGCTAAGCGGTACGAACATGGTGCTGCGGATTCACTTGATAGAATTGAGGCCGCTAGGATGGTCGCCGAGATGGGCTTCGAGGTTAGGATACGGATCGACCCGATAATCCCCGTTGAGGGGTGGATTCTGCACTACACTAAGTTGGTAGATGATCTTTTGGACAAGATTGAGCCTTCTCGCATAACTATTGGGAGTCTGAGAGCCTTAAAGAAGACAATAAAGTTTTCTCGGGATAATAGCTGGCTAGAGTATATGAGGATGTTTCCAGAGAAGACGTCTTGGGGTTTAAGAATAAGATGTGAGCTTCGAGTCAGAATGTTCGCCATAATTATTGAGGCCTTAAGAAGCCGGGGCTATAATAAGCATATAGCACTATGCAAGGAGCCCTATGAAGTATGGTTGGAGCTTCATAGAATGGGGCTTCTAGATCATCCGGGAAAAACAGCTATCTGGGAAAATGTTATGTGTAACTGTAAGCTTTGACAATTTTTCCGTACATAAAAGAAATAGGGCGTCAATTTTTTATAGTTCCTTGAGTATAATTTGGATGTTATTGCAACTTGGTGCTGTCCATGATGCTATCGCATAGAGCCATAGGTCTGTTCAACGATGTAATCAGTAAGAAATTAGGATTCACGCTTAGACCATATCAAGTGTATGTTTCAAGCGAAATTATCGATATGATTGAGAAGGATAACAGATTTATTGTCGTTACTATGCCGACTGGTAGTGGAAAGACGCTTATTGAAATGTTCGTTGCATTCTATGCCTTGAAAGCTGGCTACTATAGTGTCCTAGTGCTTGAGCCAACAAGATTTCTTTGCGACCAGATGTATCGTCTATGGGAAAAAGCATTTGGGGATATCGTTGGAAAGGAGTATGAAGGCAGATGCCAAAGCTTTATGGAACCAAATAAGAGGATCATTATATCCACTCCAATTACCGCTCTTAAGTGCGTGTCGATCCTTAAGAAGAAGTTTAGAGTAGTGATCGTGGATGAGGTCCATCACGCATTTGGGGGTAAGTACTATCATGAGTTACTGCTGGAGCTTAGACCCGACCTCGTGATTGGATTTACTGCATTATTGCCCACATATAGGAGATATCGTCTAGACCCCAAGGTTATGAGTGTGGCGGGTAGGCCGAAAATTTTGTTCTACGACTTTAAGAGACTAACTGAAATAGACAAATCATTCGAACCACCAAAAGCTATAGCTGATCTTTTCGATGCGGAGATGAATGATGTAGAAAATGGAATATATGACTTATTGTTTCGTGGGGCTGTAAATGGTGACACCAAGACTATAAAATTCTTGGAAATCACTCTGGCTCGATATGGTAAGAGTGCATTCTGTGAGAGCCTAGAAAGAGCTATTGAAAGGGGTAAAATTCTTGATGCTAAATCTCTAAATAATCTATGTATGTTAGAGGAGCCATCTCACAAGGCTAGAACTCTAATTGATATCTTTAATGCATATGCTGTTGGCAGGGATAGTGAACTTTTACCAGTAATAATATTTACGTCACGTAAGGCTACGGCCTACGAATTTAGCGAAACGATAGTTCGTAGTGGTGAGTTTCCAGGTAGTAGAGTTGAGGTTCTGACTAGCGATATGAGTAGAGATGAGCGACAGAGGCTTGTGAAAAGGGCTAGGAGGGGGGAGGTGGACATAATAATATCAACACTTGTGGGGGAGGAGGGCGTGGATATCCCGGAGGCTGGTCTCCTCATAATGAGCGATACTCCGAAAAGTCCACTACGTTTCTATCAGAGATTAGGTCGCCTTATTAGACTTGCAAGTCCTAAGAGGATAAAATATTTAGTCGTATCATTGACGCCCAAGACTAGGGAGTATTGGGACCTTGAAGAGGCGTTGTGGAATCTCTATAGTCAGGGGGTGGATGTCAGCTACATAGTGATTAATGTTGCTACTAGGGGTCCAGAGAAAAGAATTTTGGACATACTGGATAACTTCTCAAAGATTTACGATGATGTCGCCATACCGTATGCTCTCATAACTCAGGGTAGGGAGCTTAGGGATCCGATGAGCTATCTGATAGATATTATTAGAAGGGATGAGCGGCTTCAAAATATTATCGCAGAGGAATACAATGTATACAGTGATGAGGCTTTGAGAGACGTGATCTTCAACATGCTGACAGTATCTCCGGTGAGGGGATTTTACTCCATAGGATCTCACATCAAGAAGGCTCTCAAGAGGGCTGAGCTCATGATGGATAGAAGTAGCTTCAGTAGAGTGCTTGATAGAGCAATAGAGGAGGGGTATGTCTTCTATATTTACGATGCGGAAAAAGTGTCGGATGTTATAGCGAGGGAATTAAGAGCACTATATGAGTTTTGCCGCGAGAAGGGGAAAAGAGTTTGCCAGAATAGGTTCTTTAGGCTTGACAGCAAATTTATACTTCGATTATTCATGAATATATTCCCATTTGAGTATATCAGATATATTAGGGACAAACTCAAAAAACGCCTCAAGTTCCTAAAGGACAGCCTAAGCACGATCGAATCTAAGGAGGAGTTATCGATATATGTCGAACATAGCTACTATAATGAGCGTGGCAAGTCTTTCTTCCCAAAGATCAATATTTACTTAAAAGTAGGAGATATATGGATAAATCTGTTGGCTCAAATAAACTACTATAACATAGGTAAGAGAATCGCCATAGAGAGGCAGAGCGAGATAAGAGAACTGATCGAGCTCAACTTATACATGATAGGTTATAAGGCAACAGCAAAGTTCCTTGAGTGGCTTTATGAGTAGAATATGTTATCTCTCACTCGTAATTAAGTTTTTTATGCAGACATTACATCTACTTCTTTTGTTTAATGTTTTGCCTTTTTAGTATTTTTGGGAAAATTTACATCAAAGTACTCATTTTTGTTTGATCTGACTGTTATCTTTTTGGCGTCTAGTCTCGAAAATCCTGCATCAAAAAACTGCATCAAGGGATTTTGTATATCTGAAAAATCAGAATGGGGATGGACTCATCTATCAGTCGTTTTCGTTTCTGTTTCCCTAAAAAAATATGGTTGTTCAGACATAGATAGATTTGACTATTCTGTTGTCTAGGCTACCGCTGCAAGCCCTGCACACAACACTGGGAAATATCTGCCATAGAGCCAATATAGACTAGCTTGACAGTACTCCCAAGTGGTTTAGCTGGATTGGTGCCTGAGCATGCAAGCCTCATCAATGGGGAAAACAGAATGGACGTTGAACCATAGGAAACAACCGAAATAATGGCCCACACAACCCCACTTAGCCCGCACAATATTTTTTACGGCGTATATCCATATCGCAGAGCGATACAGGGCGGTTCCCCTAAAAAATATGTTCATTCAGACCAAGCTACATTTGATAATTCCACCATCAAGGCCATTGCCGTAAGCCTTGCATACAATAATTAGAAACACCCAAATTAGAAGTGATAGAAGAATCGTTGATAGTGGCCTCAGCCCAATTGGCTAGGTGAATTTTGGAGCATAAATAACACACCCACCAAGGAAACAGAGACGGCATCGAGCGGAAGAAAGCAGTCAAAATAACAACCCACACAACTGGCCATAACTCACGCAATATTTTTTACGGGGTGTATCCATATTGCGAAGCGATACAGAGTAGCTTGGTTCTTGTGTATGTCCATATATATTGTGTGGTGAAAGCCTGCTATGTATACGGGTTGGATACGCAATATTCATAGTTCTTAGGACACAGGAACAACACATACCCATGTATATATTCCCCCATATTTTTGTTCTTACACATGAATATGTGGTGACCATAATGAAAACACTAGCA
>CAZVPA010000005.1:0-34640 GCA_964628995.1 uncultured Nitrososphaerota archaeon
TTGGTGGCATTGTTTGTGCTCCGCTTTTGATTCTTAGAATATCTTCTACGTCAACAATTAGTTTGTTTAGGTGGCTGGATTGTACTGTTGATGCTATTTCTTTTAGGCCTTCCAGTACTCTGTCTGTTTGTGTGTCATATGCTACTGATTTTATGTTGTCACGGACTTTGTACCTTGCTATTGCTATTGTGAATGCTTTTATGGCTTTTTCTCTGAAGCTTTGGTCTGCGAGCATTTGTATGCATTGTTCGTATGCTTGTTGGAAGTCATTGGGTAGTTGTGCTCTTACTTGTCCCATTATTTGTCTTGCTAGCAGTCCTGATCCTTCTGCATATGCCCATGCTATTACCCATGCCAATAGTATGTCTGATGGTTTTCTATCTGGGCGCATAAATTCCTGTATTATTATGTGGGAGTACTTCCCTATTTCGCCAGACACGTTGGACACCATTACAATAAAAAAGTAGTCTAGTCAACAAAATACTAAAAAATATTTAAAAGAAGACAATTAGGAGTATGGTGAGTAAAATATCCCTGAAAAATAATGAGTTGAGGATCTCTGATATGGATGCTGTTCGTTATCTCCTAGAAATTAGGGCAACATCGCGGGAGAGGGGAGCCAGAATTTCGGAGCTTCCACAACAATTGAGGGAATCCATCCTAAGGCTAGGAGAGCGAGGAATCGTGATTGTTGAGGGCGATATCGCGTACATAAATATTGATTATCTTGGGAGAGATTACATCGGAGAGATCGTTAGGATGTATCGCCGGCGGGTGGTTGTACGGATTATCCTCACCGCACTTCTGATCGGTATTGGAGGATTCATCATCCTCTCTATTTTGCGTCTGCCACTTATGGTAGGCCTTATGGTTGCATTGTTATCCGTGGTTGTCTTCCTATTCCTGGTGGTGAGAGAATACCGCTTATTCCTATTTTGGAGAAAAAAGTAGTTGGTGCTAGTATCTCTTTTTCCTAGAGAGAAGTACGATCACCATTATTGTGATTATTGTTATGACGAGTATACTTATGTATGGTGCTATTTCCTCCATAAAAGTTCTCGGAATCTCTGTTGTTTTTTCTGTTGTTGTCTCCACATGTATTTCTATATGTATGGTGCTCTCCCCCACATTCCCGGCTTTGTCTATAGCGCGTATAGTTATTCTATGTGTCCCCTCTGACAGGTTCTCTATTGTGACGTTCGATACATAATCAACATTGATTACCTGTGTATTGTCAACAATGACAATCACGTCCTCTACCTCAAAGTTTTCCTCTATTGACCAGATTATTGTTACTTCCGTAGTGGGGATTACTGAATTATTTTGGGGTTCTATGATATTGATTATTGGTGCCGTGAGATCCACAAATATCCTCACGACAATAACAATACTATTTCCGGCCCTATCTACGGCTCTAATATATATCTTATGTACCCCCTCATCCAAACCACGGCAATCATATGAGCTGCTACTACCTATATTTATCCAAGAACCATCATCTATTCGTATATCGAAGTGGTCAATACCAAAATTGTCGGAAGAATCCCATTCCAAACGTACGTCCCGAGTGTTCATATAACTATTATTTGTAGGGGACAAGAGTTCTATAGAGGGTGAAGTCAGATCAATATAGAATTTTACTGAATCAGACCCAATTCTCCCTTCAGTATCGACAACCTTAACGTCTACTTGGTGAACACCCTCAAGTAACCCAGTAAATTCATGACTCGTATCAAGACCCACATTTATCCAGGAACCATAATCTATACGGACCTCAAAGTGGTCAACATCAACCCCATCTTCAACACTCCATCTTACTGTCACGCTGGCAGTATTTAGATACTCTCCATCAAGTGGATATAGGATGTCTATGGATATATTATTGTCTACTATGACACTTATCCTCACTATGTCCCTCCCTCCATTGGTATTGTTGGCGCATATTACGAGATAATAGTCTCCATCCGCGTATTGGGTCGTATCTATATCGCCCTCATATAGTCCTGATGTTGTATTGAATACTAGCTGTATGTTGGGGCCGGCATGGGTGTCATTCTCCAATCTGGCGAGCGCCATAGCCACGGAGATTGATGGTGTCCTCGGCGTTATGTTGACCATTATTCCTATCGTTCCACTTATTATTGCGTTGTTTGTTGGGTTTATTATTGATATATTCAGATTATCGATTATGTATGTTGCTGTTATACTTGTTATGTTGCCCCTAGTATCGGATGCATTGACCACTATTGTGAATGATCCATCATCATAATATGTGGTGTCCCATGAATATTCGTAGTATCCAGAGGTAGTATTATACTGCATATCGTACCACGTCGATCCTATTTTTATTCTTACCCAAGAGATCCCGTCTGGATCCGTGGCATTTACCTCTATTAGGACATCACCATAGATTGTTGATTCTGGTGATGGGCTAACTATCTTTACTGATGGATACCCACTCATATATTCCAGAGGTATGTCTGACACATTATCATCACAGTAGTAGTATAGTTCATCTATTAGAGTATCTGAGGAATCATAAACCTCGAACCTTAAGCTATATATTCCCCGTACGGTTGGCATCTCTAGATCTATCTGTAGCTGATCACTGGATGACGAACCGCTTATCGTTCCTTCTGTTGATGATCCCATAAATTTTTCTGATCCCCCATCACTACCATACACCTCCACATATAGTGTCATTGAGTAATCCGAATCCAGATCCACATATACGGTTCCAGAATCAAAGTAACCATTACCATCGCTATCTGAACCAACAAAAGTAATGTCATAGAACCATACATCCACATCGTTCCCTGTCTGCTTCCGTATGAATTCATCCCATTGATGATGGACCGACATTAGTATATTATCATAGGAGCTATAGTAGTATGATGGGAAGTTTGCTGAGAGACCATAGGCATTGGAGTGTCCGGATAGATGACCACCGTAGAGAATAGACTCATTTATCGCGTCTATTGTTTCCTCTATCAGGCCTATTAGGCCTACGTCTGATACTCTATCCCTGAGAAGCATCAGGAAGTGTATTAGGTCCTTTTCATTTGAATAATAGAATGTTTCTGTGTTATCTATCGCGTTGCTTATCGCCCCAGAATATGTATCATAGTTCCTCAGTAATTCTCCAATAAGTCTGTCGAGCTTCCTAAAGACATTTTTTTCCAATGCCGAAATATTTATTGCTGACTGCGTCGCATTAGGATCATATCCCTGGCTACCCCAGTTATACGACTGTACGTACTTCTGCGCAATAGTCGCCGCTAGATTGGCTGGAGAAGTTGTAGGGTTACTCACCAAATATGACAATATATCATCATAGGGCCACCCATCTCCTGGTTCGTATTCCTGAGAGAACACCACATAATCGACAAAATCTCTACATTGATATGCTACTTCTATCATGCCCATGAGGCATGCGTCGAAGCCCAGTATGTCGATCTTTATTCCAAGGTTATTATATATTGTTTCTAGGGCGTTTCTGAGTTCGTATAGGTTGATATTATCGCTACCATTATCATAGTCCCAACAGACCCCACTTAGCCCTCCTCCATGATCCCACAGAATGAGAGCATACTTATCTGCGGGATAGTTATTTACACACCATGTCACAAAATCTACTATTGTTTGGGGGTCACCCATATTTACTTCTCCCCAATTCTGTTCTGCATTAGTGCTATATGGCTCCATACCGGCGGTTATATAGAAGATATTGGCATCAGTCCAGTCTCCATAACTCGTGTCATCATAAGGATCCCCAGCTCCATTCCATCTATCAAACAGGACTATAATAGCTACATCTGCCGTAGAACCTACTGATGACATTTCTAAGAAATCATCTATGGCGGCACTCTCGAGATCATTATCCCCATCCATATATACCATAAATGTCCATTGTCGGGCCTGTCTTATTCCTCCCTTTTGTATTGATGGTACGCTTAGTGGGCCTAGATTTCCCTCTCTTCTGAATATTCCAAACTCCTCTTTATTATGGAGGCTAAGGGGATCTGTCCTATGGTCCTGTTTGATCAGGCTTATGCCTTCGTTCTTTGCAATATCCATTCTTACTGGGGTATTTTTTTGTATGGGGGCAATATTTATCGACGAAAGAACAAACATTATCATGATCATCAGAATCATGTATTGTTTGGGAGACAAACCTATCACCCTGGATCGTATCCTATAATCATCAAAACCTACTTTAAATTTTAAGAACACATTTCTATGCTCCAATGTCCGTGGTCTGGTGAGCCATTCAAGGAGAGATTTTACAAAAAATGTCGATTTTAGTAGCGTATTTTTATGAGAGAATCTATTGGGAGATATGGCTTATTATGACATCCAGCGGGTTTTCCATCGATTCCATTAGTTCTTTCGCTTTTTGTTTCATGTCTGTTTGTATCGTCTCTTCTTTCAATATCTTTTCGATCAACCCTATGGCTTCCTGAATCGACTTAACGTTGAAAACTAGGCCCATATTGACCAAATAATCAATTATATACAGGCCACCCTTGGGAAACGCGGATATTGTTGGGACTCCTAGCAGGGCTGCCTCCCCAGTCATTGTGCCCCCCCCACCAATGAATATTCTGGAGAAGTAGAGGATGTTTGCCCCATCGACAACACTATCCATTATTAGGACTCTATTACTCCTATACTTGCTCTTCAGGTATTCTATCTGGGTTTCATACCGGGGCAGTACCACAAAGAATGCATCTCTAAATTTTTCGAGGAGTATTGGTAGAAGACTATCAGATACCGGTGCTAGGCTTTTAACAGATCCTAGGAGATATGATGCGAATACTTCCGACTCCCTGATTGTTACCACGTCGGTGTCTGTAGGGATCCCCAGATTCTCGACATAGTGTCTATCGGGACTAAAATCTCTGATCCATGCCACCTGATCAATTCCTCGGTACTGCACTATTTTCTCTGAAGATATACCGAACGGGAGCCATGCATCTATTGGGATTATCCAAGAAGAAAAAAGAAGTTCGGATAGGGGTAGTGTTAATTTTGCAGAATGAATAGCATGGGGCGAATCATTAATTGTATAGTGGGGTATTCCCAGCCCAAAAGCAACCCGTGCGGCCTCTGGAGAGGAATGAGAAATCGCTATATCTGGACCGAAATCCAGTACTACTGGGACAAGTTCCCGCATACGCTCTATACTGGCAATCAGCTTTTCCTTTAGTGTAAAACCATACCTCCCTATAACCAAGGCCTCGATTTTCTTAATCCTCATCAATCCCAGTACCTCCCTATGGGCCCTTGTGGTTAGTAATACCTCATGTCCACCAGCCTCAAGTCTCTCCGCGAGCTTCGTAAGCAATAATAAATGCTTCGGCGTCAAGAAATCAATCCAGATTTTCATGTAGCACACCAATACATGGCCTGACATAATATAGCAATGGGGTATTAAATCTGGTATTCCCGATACTGGTGGGGGTTATTGGTTCACTGTTCCTCCCTCATAGTATTCCTTCTTTATGTATCTTTTGACGAGTTCTTTGAGTTTCTCTACTTCTTCCTTCACGGAGGGATCCTCCAGTTCTTTGGCTCTCTTGGCATTCGATTCCAATATCGCGTCCAAGAATTTGGACTTATACACTTTATTTAGGATTTCCGTATTCGGTATGAGGCAATGACCACCAATGAAGCCAGGGAACATTGGTGGTTTATCCTTAAGTTTTTCATGTATCTCCCCTATGAACTCTGTTATCGCTATGAAGTCGGCATTGAAATGCCTAGCTATTCTATGCATTTCCTGCCACCAAGCAATTAATAGTGCCCTATACACCGTTTCAAATATCTTCGCCAACTCCAATGTTTCCGGCTCCCCATTGTATATCTTCACTTTAAGGCCCAGACTACTCAGATGGTTAGCAACGATGGAGGAATATTCTCTTGGGAGAACACAGGTCCATTTCGGCCAGAACATTATGTGTTGTTTTAGAAATGGGTGTTTTCCCCGTACTGGAGAAAATGCTGTGGGTACATGTAGTGCTTGATAGATCTCACGGGTTGTTCTGGGAGCTACAGTTGAGTGTATTATTATTACCCCTGGATCATATCTCTCGGCATAATATTTAACTATGGACACGAACTGCTTGGTCTCTTTGAATGGGACACATATATGAAGGAAATCTATTTTTGGGATTTCATCCAATGTATTGACTGTCTTTTCTGGATCTATATCATAGCCATACAACTCAAAGTGTCCAGCATCCTTAATTATGTCATATATTGCGGATCCCACCTCCCCGAGACCCACAACCAGTACTTTTTCTCCCATCGCCGGTCACACCCTATTTATTCAAAAAATTTTTTGTTATATTGGTGAAACCTTTGACACCCCAAGGTAGGAAAGAAAAGATTGCTGAGGCCGTAGCCAAGGTGGCTGGAGCCGACATAGGGGCTTTCTGTAACATAATAGAGACTGTTGAGAAGAAAATAATGATTGTTGTCGAGAATACTGGAGAGGAGGGCAATGTCGCCATAAGGATACAGGGGGATCTGACGGACGATCACATATCAAAAATCATACCAAAGGTTCAGGAGTTTGGAGGAGATACGCTTCAATTAGAGATAATAGCACCAGTAGCAAAAGCTCCAGACATCGTAGAATCGATATTCCAGTCAGTACTAGGGACAGATAACTTTGATGTAGAAATAGAACTAGTCGTGGAGTAGATACGGTATAAGAACACTCATTGGTGCTTGACCTTGCCATTGTTTCTTGTGAAAAAAGAATATTTTGAGGCCCTTAAAAGTGGGGTAAAGACGGCAGAACTCCGCGTGGGGAAAAGATGGCTGAGAATAGCACAAAGAATAATGCGAGGTGATCTCCCTCCTATCGCTATTTTTAGGTGCGGAAAAGAAAGAATCGTGTTCAGAATAAAAAGGATAGAAATTTTCCCAACACTAAAAGCGGCCCTCCGATCAAAACGGTGGAAAAAACTTGGACTCAACGCAATGAGCTATAAGAGTGCCATAAATGAGATTAAGAAATTGTATCGGAACGTAAAAACCAGACCCGCCATAATGTTTTGGCTATCAAACGATAGAACATCCCCTAAGAACAATAGTTCTAGGTAGGGTACCTGCCACACTATTTCCTATAAAGGAAACAAACAACTCAATATAAGGACTCTTTTAACGGAAAATTCAATATAAGTTGTAGAACTAGTGATCTATGGATATTGTTATCATTACTATGTGTGTAGGATTATGTTAGTGGGATGTCTATGAGGGAGGCAATACTATATAGGAAACTGGATGACCAGAAGGTTATGTGTACTGCATGTGCTAGGCGGTGTATATTGGGGCCAGGCCAAGTAGGCTTCTGTGGGGTAAGGAAAAATATTGATGGGAAGCTCTATCTATTGGTTTATGCTAAGGCATATGCGGTAAATATAGACCCGATAGAGAAAAAACCACTATATCATTTTTTCCCAGGCTCCTCGGTTCTGAGTATTGGTACTACTGGTTGTAATTGGGCTTGTGCCTATTGCTGTAATTACCATATGTCCCAGCGGAGAAGAGTTGAGGGTTATGACATATCCCCCAAACAGATGGTCAAGATCGCCTTAGAATATAATGCTGATGGTGTCTCCTATACCTATAATGAGCCCACAATATTTACGGAGTATGCCCACGATATTGGGGTTCTTGCTAGGAAGAGAGGGCTATTCAATACATATGTTACCAATGGATACATGACGGAGGAAACTGTCGAGATTCTCTCGGAGTTCTTGGACGCCGCTACTGTTGATATAAAGGGTAATGCTGATCCTGAGTTTCTCAGAAAGTATGTCATGGTTAATGACCCTCAGCCTATCTATGACACATTATTAATGCTGAAGGATAAGAAAATATTTATAGAGATAACGGATCTAGTCATTCCAGAGATCGGGGAAGACCTTGACCAAGCCAGAAAACTCATAAAGTGGATCCATGACAATATGGGGCCAGATACCCCCATACATTTTCTGAGGTTTTATCCCCATTACAAGCTATCACATATAGATCCCACACCAGTAAAGCTTCTTGAGAAACATTATATGCTTGCTAGGGAGATCGGAATGAGATATGTATATACTGGCAATGTCCCTGGGCACAAATATGAGAATACCTACTGTCCAGAATGTGGAAGATTATTGATCAGAAGATATGGCTTCGAAGTCACTGAGTGGAATATCAAGAATGGACACTGCAAGTATTGTGGTGCTAAGATAAATATCATATATAGGGACGATGAATCTTGGAGAAAATCTAGGAGCTTTTGGTGGATCTTCTGAGCCTCAATTTTTTAAGCTTTCTTAGACTCGCCATGTGTATTTTTAGTATTGTAGGTATGGCATAGGCAAGTAGAGCTGGATTTAGCCGCCCATTATTTCTAGTATCAACAAAATATTTGATACCAAACTTTATGGGGTTTCTAAACCTTATGGTTAGATCCGAAATCATCGGGGCGATCCCCGCTATGTATGAGTAGTTGAAGAGCGACCATTTTATGGCCTCATATATGAACCTATAGGTCTCCCTGTGAAAGGGAATTAGGACAAACGAACATGTTGCGAGAAGCATATTCATGAGGAGGCTTTTTATTACTTCAATGTAGGATGGTTCCCGTAGGGTAAGTGGGGCGAATGGGTCTTCCCCATAAAGCACATGATATGAACTCATTATTGTTGATTTTACTGATTCCTTTGGTGCGAGAACCCTACTCATAAATTTGCTTGTGTTGAAGACCTCCTCGAACTCCCAATTTCTGATAGATTCCCGTTCCGCAATAAAAGCCGGTCTGAACATGCCTGTAGCGTTGCTGAGAGCATAGAAAAGTCTCCCAAAGAACCCCTGGGGGATAAATGTCAAGCCAAGCTTAATACTCAGCAACCTCAAAATCTTTTCGAGTTTTTTTGTATTATGATCAAAACGCCTTACAACTATTAGAAGGTCCACGTCCGATATTTTTGTGGCCTCACATCTTGCTAAGGAGCCAAAAAGTATTATGCTTACCAGATTATCCCCCAGTGTTCTCTTTGCTAGTGATGTTGCTATCTTAACATATCTCATAGCCCTCATACGGAATACGGTATTTGTTGCGGAGCATTTATGCATATTCATCCCGATCAACAATATTTATTGGTTTTTCGCCCCGGATGAACCTCAGGATGTTCTCTAATGCGTGTAGAAGCACCCGCGTTCTTATCTCTTCAGAGAACCCAGCAATATGTGGTGTCATAATGACATTTGGGAGCTCATGGAATGGGTAGTCTTGGAAACATTTATCTGAACCCCTCGGAGGGTACTTCCACCAGACATCCAGACATGCTGTGAATTCTGTGTTTTCCCTTAGATGATTATAGAGTGCCTTCTGGTCTATTATTGCTCCCCTGCTGACATTCACGAGTATAGCGTTTTTCTTCATGAGTTTTAGTTCTCTTTCCCCAATGATACCCCTAGTGTACTTATTCAGAGGCAAACTTATTACCACTATATCTGAGTTCCGGAGTACAAAGTCCAGATCTTTCGGAGTCCCGATAAAATCGATATCCATCGTTGTTTTTCCGGACCTATTAATTGCATAGATACGCATACCAAAGCATTTCCCGATACGGGCTATCTCTCTCCCAACGTTTCCCAGCCCCAATATCCCCAGTGTTTTACCATGGAGCAAAATTCCATACCTCCTTCTCTGCCAGATACCACTACGCATAACACCGTTATGATATGTGATTTTTCTTGTCGCTGCTAATATCATCGCGAAAGCATGTTCGGCCACCACGATCGCGTTTCCGCCAGCGTTTGAACAAACTATGACATTCCTAGGAATTTTTTCGAATGGTAGAGTATCAACACCGGCGGATAGGGTCTGGATCATCTTTAGATTCTTTGCTCTTGCCAATATTTCTGGTTTTAGGTCGAGGCCGCTCCCAGTGAATATTATTGTTGCCTTTTGGATGATCTCGATGGGCAACTTATCTAGTCCGTAGAGAAATATGGCCTCTGCTATACCCTCAAGCTTTCCAAGGATTATTTCCCTATCATGAGGCTTAGTTCTGAATGTCACAAGAATGATATGCCTCATTGTTCCACGGTTCCCCCTCCGAGCCTATCTCCTGAGCTTATCAAGTATACCGTAGTACTGTAGGACTATGAATAATAGTTTCTCGAATGCTTCATCAACCCCCTTCCCGAGGAGAGCTGATGTTTCCACGTAGGGTACCTCAACACCTAGGGCCTTAGAGATTTTTTTGGCATATCTCAGACCCTCCTCGTAACTCACCGAATTCTTAACCTTCTCTCTCAGGTCTATCTTATTGCCGACTATTACTAGGGGTTTCTTCTTTAGTTCTTCCTTGGACGCATACTTCCAGAACTCATATATCCATGCGGGTATGGACTCAAATGTCTCTGGCCGAGACACATCAAAGACAACCAAGGCCGCTTTCGCTCCATAGTAGAAGAGAGGCCTAACCTCATAGTATGCGAATTGACCAGCGAGATCACAGAGGATCCATCTCACATGCATCCTCACATTATAGTCTCGGATAAATACCTCGTGGTCATACATGTAGTAATCAGCCCCAATCGTCCTCTTGTATTCATGCGTGAAGCCCCTCTTAAGGAATCTATTACATAGGGACGTCTTACCCACCATACCATCCCCAATTATGACAGCCTTAAGTATGAATCTGAGTGTATCACTACTCATCAATTTCTTCGTCCTCCAAAAACATGTGCATTATCGACAATATTACCATTCAAATACTGCTTATATTTCTCCAAAAATGATTTATACTCTTTGGTGGTGGGGTTGACAAAGGTTGAGCTTGCCTATGGGGATGAAAAAATCCATGTGGAAATCCCAGACAAAAATTTCTTGATGATGGCATGGCCGAAAGAAATCCCGGGGACATCAGATCCAATACACGAAATAGAGAGAGCCATGAAAAACCCGATCGGCACAAAAAGGCTGAAGGATATAGCAAAGGCGGGAGACAAAGTTGCTATTGTTGTGGATGATGCGACAAGACCTGCCCCATCCAATCTAATGCTACCACCCATCCTAAAAGAATTACATTCCGTGGGCATAAGAAGGGAAGACATAACAATAATTTTTGCGACTGGAACACATAGACCTGTGAGTAAGGATGAGGCCATAAAATTACTTGGGGAGAATATAGCACTCAAATATAAGTGGATCAATCATGACTGTGACGCGGAAGATCTCGTCTATAAGGGAACTACAAGATATGGAACCCCAGTATACATAAATAGGATATATGATGAGGCCGATGTGAAGATAATAACCGGAGATATAACACTCCACTACTATGCTGGATTTGGAGGCGGAAGAAAATCAATACTACCAGGTGTATCTGGCAGGAAGACAATACAGCATAACCATGCGATGCTTTTTGACCCAAATGCCCGGGCAGGGTTACATAAGGGAAACCCCATAAGTGAGGACATGGTCGAGGCAGCAAAGATGGCTGGTGTGGATTTCATGCTCAATGTTGTTTTAAACTCTAGGAAAGAGATAGTTAGGGCATATGCTGGAGACTTCGAGCTTGCGTTTGCTGAGGGAATAAAACTTGTGGAGAAAATGTATATCGTTAGAATTCCTCAGCCAGCTGATATAACATTGGTAAGTCCTGGAGGCCATCCCTTTGACATCAATCTTTACCAAGCACATAAGGCAATATACTTCGCGGAGCAGGCAACAAGAAAAAGCGGCTACATACTTGTGCTCGCGAGATGTCCCGATGGTATAGGAAACAAAATATTTGCGGAATGGATGGAGAAGTACTCAAAAATGGATGTAAGAGAAGCCTTAAGAAGGATAGAGGAATCCCTTAAAAAAGACTTTCGTCTAGGTGGTCACAAGGCATATTATTTGACCCGGACGGTACTTAGGTATAGACTATATATGAAGTCTGAGATCGACCCAGAACTACTATCGGAGGTCTATAGGATAATCCCGATGGAGGATGTGCAGAAAACACTTAACATGATTATTGAGGAGAATCCCGACGCTAGTATTCTCGTATTACCATTCGGGAACGAAACCCTCCCAACATACTAAGGAAACCAGAAGGTTATCCACTATTTTTTTCATGGATTATGATCCCACATTATATGAAATGATAGAATATTAGTAATCCTGTTATCATAGCCAAGAGGGATGCAACCGCGAATAGCAGGTAATATAGACATATCAACTGTTTTTCGCTGAGCTTTCCGTAGAGCAGAAGGAGACGTGTAAGATTTATGGCCGCATTTGGATCGGGATTTATGGAGAGATACCCATCTCGGTAGGTTACTGGTTTTCGTTCACGGGCCAGTTTGGATCTGGGTGCGAACCTAGTATTAAAAACATAGAGGAACCCATTAAATACTGCTGGAAGAAAAGCAACCACAGATACAAATTCTACTCCTCGGATTTCTAGTGCGGATAGGATTATTATTGCTGAAATCATCGATCCGTAACCATACGCCCCCACATTCCCATGGAAAACCCTTGCTGGGTATCTATTCCATACTAGGAAACCAAGTGAATACCCTAGACCTATCGCGGCAAGAATCATGCCAATATTGGAGTTGTATAGTATGGCCAGTATAAGTATTGGTAGAAGTATCGCGATTCCCTGCCCTATTAGGACACCATTAAATATATCAATCATATTGCATGCGTCTGAAAACACACTGAACAGGATGAGAATGAATAAGATATAGACGATCGTCATCAATGTTCTTCCTAAGAAGGGAATATATGGGCGGGGGCAATATGTCTTGAGGATTATTATTGGTAAACCAGCGCCAGCCACCATTAGGGCTTTCTTTAATTTTAGGTCCTTAAAGTCATCTATGAGGCCAATTATGGCCCCAATACATACCGAGAGTACCAGTGCCAAATATATCTCCAAGATAGGATAGTCTATAGTCGCTCTAGTTAGGAGCAACGGTAGAGCAAATAGTGGTATGAAGAACATGATTATTCCGCCCCTATCGGCCACTAGTGTCTCCCCTAACTTATGCGCATCACGTGCCAGTATCCTTCTTCTATGCGCAACCCTGATGTATCCATATAGACCAAGTGTTGTGAGTATAAATACCCAAAAAAATGTGGCTATTGTCTCGATCAATGTTAATACCCCAATACTAAGCAGTACCAAAGAACACTTCAAAATCTTTCTTTATATTTATGTACAATTATGTATGATCGAAGTGTCAAAGTTGCAGGGAGACATTAGGGTTGCATTAATAGGGCTTGATGGTGTAGGAAAGAGCTTACTTATGCTCGCAACTAGGAAATATAATCTTAAATACCTCACAAGCTTTCTTCCAAATATTGTGACATTCAAGTCGGTTCCTCCATATACGCCCCTCGCGTGGACATCCATTATGACAGGAGTAAATCCTGGGAAGCATGGTATATTTGGATTCTCAAATATTAGGCGTGGGCCAAATGGTGAACTTTTGAGGTTTCATATAAACTCAGCTAGAGATGTTATGTTTCCAAGACTATTCGAAATACTGTCTATGAGGGGGGTAAGGAGCATCATAATAAATATCCCATTCACATACCCATTTAAGTACGTGTATGGTTTCAGAGACAACGTTATTGTTACGGATTGGACCGTACCGAGACAACAGGCTTGGCCGAGGAATGTAGAGAATAAGTATAGAAAAATTTTGAAGATGGCGCCCCCTCACGATTGGTCTGAGGCCACATCACCCATCACCTATGTTGAGAACATTGAGAAATTTCTGAGGAGTAGACTAATGCTATACTACGATCTCGTGGATGAGGAGGAATGGGGACTCTTTGTGATTATTTTTAGCGAAACTGATTGGATTCAGCATGTCCTCCCACCCACAGTATTTTTTGATGCTACTAGTGAAGCCAGTATTGTTACCCGTGATATCTGGAGAGAGATTGATGAATTTGTTGGCTATTTACTTAAACGCACAGACTTTAGTTTTATTGTGAGTGACCACAACTTCTCTAGAAAAACCCTGATCCTATACATGTATAACCTACTTGAGCAAGTAGACATAATACATACAACAAGACTTCTCAAAATGTATTACCACTTCCGCTTTCAGACAAGAAGCCCCATTGTAGGGGGACCCCTAAAGCTAGTAAGACATACGGCAAGATCATTAGGTATCAAAAGTCCATTCAGGAAACGTCCATCAGCCCGCATCAGAACAAGAGTGATACTGACGGAGCCGGAAGCATTGGGAATATATATTAGCAGAGATAAAAACTATGAAAAAACAAAACAACAGATCATGGCACTAAATAAGTATCAGAGATGTATACGGTTTCTGGACGCCAAGGAGATATATTGGGGGCCCTACACTAATCAGGGGCCCGATATTATATATATAGTTAGGAGTTTCATCGACATAAAGACATGGGGTCTATCTGTTCTTAGTAGAGGAACCAGTTATAATCATGACTATTCAGCGATAGTTTCTTTTCATACAGGGGATAATGATAAAGCAAAAATTATCATGAATATACTTCACCGTAGATTCATAATATATGATCTTGCCCCCACAATCCTATGGTTATTTGATGCCTTTGCCCCCCATAGATTCGATTCCCAAATGTCCACAAGGAAAATTCTTACCAAAAACATGAAGGACAAAACAAAGCGGGAAAATATAATTATGTATAAGCAAATCCTCAGAAAGTTCATGCTCCGCAAGCTTTATTTCCACCGATAGTATGATGGTTAAATATATTCTAGGATCAAAGATAACTATTGAGAGAATCTGTTGGTTGTCCTGAATGGCGGATACAGTAAGAGTCGCTATTCTTGCCGATGCTCTTGATTATAGCGGAGGAAGCGCAAGAGTGTTCATTACTAATCTTCTTGAATCCTTAATCAAGAATAAACCTCATGGCTTAGAAATTATTATCATCCGCGGTAGGAAATCTTTAGGGCCAAGAACACGTGGTGTCATAGAAATCGCCATTCCACGACCAGGCAAGGCTTTTAGAGGCGGATATTTAATATCGGCACCATATTATCTCCGAAAACAGGTTCTGATGTATTTTAGGGATCAGAAAATAATCAACATCATCAAAAGACTGGGTGTTGACATTTTCCATATGCCCAATCTAGGTGGAGCAGAAGCGCCACCTATAGCTTATCTAAGCCTCAATAACCTGATTGTTACCCTACATGGTGTGTCCCCCCTAGTCTTGCCACCATCGATGCATTACCGTGGCCTGTCGATATTTAAGTATCTGTTGGTAAAGTATGATGTTTTTAAGTGGAAGGTCTTTTTCAGAAGAAAAGTAAGGCATATAATTACGGTTTCTTATTCGGCAAAAAGGAACATATCTAAGTACCTTGGAATACCACCCGAGAGAATAACAGTCATTTATAATGGCGTTGACAGCAGAATTTTTCGGCCCATTGAAAAAGAAAGGGCACAGTCATACATCTCTAAGAAGTATGGAATAATGTGTGAGTTCATTCTTCATGTAAGCACGTATCAACCCAAGAAAAATGTGGAAAACATAATACGGGCGTTCTATTTCCTCAAGAGGAAATATAATACTGATGTAAAACTTGTTATAGTTGGTAGACAACCAGGCCATCTGAGGAAAATGACTCAAAAATTGGGACTGAAAAAAGAGGTAATATTTACTGGCTTTGTATCCACGCAAGACCTTCCTTTCTTTTATAATGCAGCCCTATGCTTTGTTTTCCCATCACTTCATGAAAGCTCTGGCCTTCCATTAATAGAAGCAATGGTTACTGGATGTCCTGTGATAACATCTACTGCTCCAGCATGCGTGGAGACAATCAGTGATGCAGGAATAGTAGTTGACCCAGAGAATTATCAAAAATTAGCCGAGGCAATGTGGATCCTGATAAGTAATCATTCCTTGAGAGAAGAATTATCCCATAAGAGCCTCAAGCGTGCAAGAATATTTTCTTGGGATATAGTTGCAAAGAAGTATATCAATCTCTATTTTAAGTTAGTAGACCAATTATGACCACCAAGGAAAAAAATTATTGGGCTCTTAAGTTACTGCATCATTTCCGTCAAACTTAACCTCCTCCTAATAGAATAATATAGTGAATACCACCCACACTTGAATCGGTTCTTTCTAGTAGATTTATAAACTCATGAGTACGACATTTACAATGATTCGAAAAATGGTTATTTTCCACAAATCCTAGCTGATGTCTTTTGTCGTCCCTACAACAGCTATGTTCTCGTGAAATAGAATTTTCATTAAGAACATTATTGTCGAAGGACACATTACACAGAAACAACATAAATCATATTTATGGAAAGAGTCTAAGAAATCGATGTGGATTTAACTCCGCTTAATGATTTGTTTATAAAAAGCTTTAGTGTCGCTAGAGCGACCATACACACCAATGCTTGAACTTTTATAATGATCTTACCCACAAGTTCAATATAGCAAAACTCATACTATATCTCTTGATTCTCACTTATCTCGATAGTTTACGAAATACTGTATGGGTCGGATGATGGATCTACTCCAACTATGTATTGGTTTCTATTTTTAAGCCAGTAAACAACTATGACACTTGAAAGACTAATCACTATGGTATGGTGTCGCTACTGATAAGGAGGATATACTTTTTTACGTTTGATTGCCTGAGGTCGGATCATCTAAGTGTTTATAGCGATAAAACAAAAACGAAATTTTTTGACCAGCTTGCGCGTGAGGGGATTGTTGTCAGGAAATTTTTTTCGGGCGGTGGTACGACTTTTTCCGCTTTCCCGACAATGTTTCTATCTAGGTATTTCTTCTTTATGAATAGTATAAGGCCAGATCCATTTATTCCCACATTGGCAGAAGTTATTGCCAGGAGTGGATTTTACAATATTGGTGTAAGTTCCAATATGTTTGTGTCAGAATTTTTTGGTTGGGACAGGGGGTTCCATTTATTCTTTGATGAGCCAAAAATAAGAAGGAGCCCCTCCTCTCCCACCACCCCAAAATCCGGCTTTAGACATACAATCAAAACAAAATTTAAGCGCTTAATGAGCACCACAAAGGCGACTTTAGATATCCTATTTCTTCTCAAGAAAATAAAGATTGCGACAGCCAAGAGGCTACCTCTCCCATACGCGTCTGCGGATGAGGTCTTAGGGTTCCTGGAGGAAAAAATAGTCCCCATACTCAAGGAAAAAGAAAAGACATTCCTCTGGATACACTTCATGGATAACCACTATCCATTCTTCTCGGATATCTGGAGGGAATATTTTGATAGTTTGAATGAGTATGTTGCCTTTTTGACAAAAATATATTTCAAGAACCCAAAAAGGGTGAACCATAATGAACTAAGGTTTGTCAGGTTATCCTATAGGAGGTCTGTTAGGTTTATTGATGAGAGATTAGGGAGGCTCATGGAGATCCTCGACAACAATAACCTCTTGGAAGATTCATTAATAATACTAACAGCCGACCATGGGGAGGAACTTCTAGAGCATGGTAGGTTTGGCCATTGGCATCAACACTTATATAACGAGATCATTAGGGTACCCCTAGTAATTGCGGGTGATCAGATAAGTACCAATGAGGCCCCTTCGGCTGCGAGGTACTCCTTTTCAACCCTTGATGTCCCTCCCACAATCCTCGACTTGCTGGGGCTAAGAAAACCCAAAAAATACCTTGGAATGTCCATAATGAGATGTGATTATGAAAGACCAATATTCTCTGATGTAGCAAAGGTAGACTATCGCTTCAAAATAAGATATCAATTTTTTGCTGTTTCAGTGGTATTATGGCCATGGAAGCTGATATCGAGTCCGAGAGGCATAGAACTATATAATATCGAGAAGGATCCTCAGGAGAGAGAAAACTTATTTCCATCACATATCGAGCTCGCAAAAGAACTATTCAAGCTAATAGTAAGCCATATAAAGAGCAGTAGGCTATATAGGAAAAAACTAAGGATCCTTCGAAGATACTATCAGCGGGCTGTTTCCTGAGATAGGTTTGATCATTATGCCATGTCTATCATACTCTAGATTAAATTACCAACTGAGAGCTGAAGAATGGACTAAACTTGATAATAACTTACGGCTCAATATAGGGCACATCATGTTATTCTATGGAACCATCATGTGCTTGTTGGAGTGTGACTAGGTTGAAGATAAAACAAGAAACCCCACTAGGCAAAAAGGTTAGATTACGCTATTCCATAGCTATAAACTATTTATCACGAATATTGGCCCTTCTAATGAACATCATTTTTGCGGTCATCATAGCACGAAAATTGAGCCTAGCTGAGTTTGGGTTATGGGTTTTGCTATCCAAATATCTAACATACATAGTTTTTCTGATCCCAATATATGGGGTTTGGACACCAAGAGCGATCAGTAGAGGGTGGAATGTATCCAAAACAACATTGTTCATAGCGTTGCTGTTGGGTAGTACTACATCGCTTGTGTCGATTTTTGCCCTCTACTATATTTTGGGTCATACACAATCGTTAATGGAAATAGTTCTTCTCTTTGCTGTGATAATCTTCGAGGAATATCTATCTAAGGGTTTTCTTCACATGTTATCGGGATACAAACCTCATTATTGGGGATATTATCTAGTTGTATTCTCCACACTACGGGTAATAACGGTATATATAGCCCTTGTTGTTCTCCGATTAGGTTTAATCGGCCTAATACTTTCGGTGATATTCTCAAGACTGATTACTATCGGCTTTTTATTTGTAAGTAATTTTGGTTTGTTGAGGAGATCAGCCCTAGACACAAATCTGGTAAAAGTATGGCTGAGTAGATCATGGTACCCCCTCGGCCTATCTTTGGCTGGGCTTTCCATGGCGCTTGATATTTTTATAGTTAATATCTTCGTGGGAGAGTATTATATAATAGCATGCTACGGAGTCATATTCTTCATGATTAATTTTGTTGGCTCTGTATCCCAATATGTTGTTGCTCTCTCCGCACGTATCTTGGCGGAAAGAGATAAAAAACATACCTATGTGGCCTTATGGACCGCATTCTTCTTTACTATTCCACCAATAACAATACTGCTAGCCCTTACGGAACCAATCATTGCGATTTTCGGTACAAAATATGTCACAGCCACGACTGCGGCCAGATTTTTTATTATTGGGGCGGTGTTTAGGCTTATATATGCGATATTCAAGTCAACAATGCTATCCTGGGAACAGGCTGACCTTGATGTGTATGAGAGATTCAGCATAATCAAGACAGCTTTCTCAAAGGTATTAGTGATAGAGGCTGGGACAACCCTCATGTATCTAGCCGGCATATTGGCCATAAGTATGCTGATTTCTGATCCATTAGTGATACTATTGATATGGGGGATCATATTTTCGTTAAAGTTCCTTATTGGTTCTCTCATATTTGATTTGGCATTTAGAAAACATTTTGGTGAGCATCTATTCGATTCTAGGACTATAAGGATAATAGCAAGATTCATGGTGTTTAGTATTCCGGTCTATCTTATTGGAATCCACATAAGGGTACCTATCGAGAAGCAGTTCTTTGTGATGCTGTTCAATGTAGCACCAGTAGCCATAGGCCTATTAGTGCTAAACTATGTCATCATAATTCTGCTTGATAAGGAAGCTAGGCTTCTGATAAGAAGGGTTTGGAATACATATATAAGGAGTAGGTTCTGAATAATAACCCACGTTTCCATTCACTTTTTGGGTGAAATAATTGACACTGAAAAACATGAGGCTCCTCTTCATTGGAGACCCTAATTCCAGTTTCCAACGAGACCTAATGCTACAATTGAGGGAGTATTTTAGGGTTTACCTAGTCCAAACAAACCCATTACGAAAAAACCTCCGCAATTTCCTATTCTCCATATTAAGAAGTATTGTTTATGGGCGCCGTGTAGACGCTATTTTTGTTGAATTCCTCGCACATCACGCATTTATTATTGCATTATTTAGGCTTCTGGGCATCATAAAGAGGAAACCTATCATAGTAAGATGCCATAGGTTTGAGGTCTATAACTTCGCCAAGCGTTTCTGGCCAGCATTTAGACTCGCAGCTCTGATGTCTGATTTTGTCATCTGTGTCAGTAAGAGAACATACGAAAGGCTGGTTAGTTTGTTACCAGAAATGAAAAAGAAAGCAATAATAATTTATAATGGCGTAGATGTGGACAGATTTAGACCCATTTATGTCGAGAAGGAAAAAAACATCGTTGTTGGGTCCTTAGGTGCGCTGATCCCTAGGAAAGGATTTTTGGAGCTCATCAGATGTATAGAAGGACTCATAAGAGAGAATGTAGAAATAAAACTAAGGATTGGGGGTAAAGGACCCCTGCGGGATAAAATACAGAAATATTTAAGGGAGCATGATTTGGAAGGCTATGTGATCCTTGATGGCTTTATCCCCGACGAAGAACTAGTAAGGTGGTATAACTCCATTGATGTATTCGTTCTCAACAGCAAGAGTGAGGGTCATCCAATGGTCGTGCTGGAGGCTATGAGTTGTGGGCTACATGTAATAGCTACGCTTGTCGACGATCTAGATGAGATACTAGACAAAAAATGGCTATACCGGTTTGGTGACTGGGAAAGGCTGAAACATCTACTAAGAGAAGCCACTACCATGGACAGAGAAACTGTAGAGAAGATAGGAAAAACAAACAGAAAAATTGTTCTGGAAAGATTCAACCTGAAAAAACAGGCGATGAGAATAGCCAAAGTAATAGAATATATCATTGCTAGGCATAGACACTGAGACATCAGATTTAAGACAATTTTTGAATAATATGCTTCCCCAGTAATCAAATAATGATTAGGGTGGTATTTAAGTATAGGGGCTTTGTTATTTATAGCTTACGCATTATTTGTGATATTAACAGCAGTAGCTATCTGAAGAAGTTTATTGTTTCCATATTACGATATAGAATATACATATAATTCAAGCAAAATAACGATTAGCGGGGTTACTGGGAGACCAAGAAGCCCATGAACTACCTATGTCCTTATGATCCTGAAGCCAATGGAATTTGGGGGCTGCAGGAAGACACATAAAAGTAAGTATTTGGGTAAGGATAATAGTAAGGAAACACGTTAAATACTATGTCCTTAACTTCTTAAAGAAAAGTATTCTTTGGAGTGCGGAGATTGATGCTCCCATTATCAATACTATTAGCAATAGATCTGATATTGATACTCCTAGGATATCCAAAGTCAGTATGTCTGGTCTTATAATGGCGATCAAAAGTATAGTGAATAGTACTGCTAATTTTTCTTTTCTTTCGACGATACCTACTCCCCTGGCATTGACATGGAATTCTGCTTCTCCTCTAGCGCGTATATAGCTCGGAAGGAAAATGGCCAGTAGTGTTATTATGGCTAATAAATCCGATACAAGATTTGCCATGGCCAATCCCACGATTATTATTCCCTCGACCACTCTATCAGCAGTATTGTCCAGAAGTGTACCAAATTTGGATGTTCTGCCTGTTGCCCTAGCAACAGCTCCATCTAGAATATCTAGGACTCCTGCCACCAAGATTGTCACAAATGCGTATAATATCTCTCTAACGTAGAAAAAGTAGAGCGAGATGATGGCTATGATTACTGAGAGGACAGTTATTGTATTTGGGGATAATCCAGTTTTTGCTAATAAAGATCCTATGGGCACTGTTGTTTTCTCATATTTCTCCCTCAAGCTTCCCTTCTTTGTTTCCATTACATCACCTCACCTTTCTTACCCGCTCAAGTATCCACCTAAATCGCATATTAATATCCTTATTTGGGATTTTGAAATCTGGGCCTGTAGTTTCAACCATAAATGAGGCTGCTGCAGAAGCAAAAGCTGCAGCCTCGATGGGTTCGTCATATTTTAAGAGATAATAAATGAATCCGCCAATATATACATCGCCACAACCAGTAGGATCTCTAGCAATAGTATTATATGCGGGTATATGATATATATTATCGTTTGTTGATATTATTGAACCTCTCTCCGCTAGTGTAACTATACCTATTTGGGCACCATATCTTGTTATTTTTTTGGCTATTTTCTCGGGAGGGATGGATCCGAATATTACCTCAGCCTCGTGCTCATTTGGCTTGAATATATGTGAAATCTTAATTACCTCTTTTATCCATTCTCTGGAAACTCTACGGATTCTGTCGCCATCAATCTCCCTTACGAAACCTTGGGGATCAACGGCGATGATGCAATCACAATTGTCGACTATTTCTCTTATCGAGTAGACATCTAGCTCATCTAGGATTGGGCCAATTAGAATACTTTTTGTATCCCTGAAGGCTTCCTTCGGAACTTTTTGAATATCTATTCTTTCTGCATGGCCCAGAACTCTAAGTATTCTATCATCCATCCTCCTATTAAGATACTTCAGATAGAACCCACCTGTATCTCTAGACTCTTGAATGAAAAAGTCCACACTATACTCCGAAAGTTTATCCATAAGCTTTTTGGTAAAATCTCTACCGATCGTCCCAACCACAGCGGCTTTCCCTCCCAATTTAGCGACAGTTAAGGCCGCATTTATTGAGCATCCAGACAAGACACGACCATTGGTTTTTATGAATGGTGTTTCAATAATATCAAAGACAGGGTTGCCGAACGCTACCATCAAATACTTCATGTCCACCCCCAGATATACCATAAAAACACTAAAAAAGTCTTAAATCTAACCCCTTGGTGTCTGATATCCAACGATAGCAACGTAAAACAAAAATCAATAAAATGCTACTGCTAATAACAGGCATATAATTACCCAAATTGAGACAAAAACGTATTTATTTTCCCATTGAACAAGCCCTCGTGGGAAATAGTCATCAATTAATGGCCAGAAAAATCTAGGACCAAAATCTCTATGTGTCACAAGATCAGCAAGCAAATGAAGATAAATCGATGCCCCAAAATAGAAAACCTCTACGCTACCTGTTAGTACATAGATAGGCAAAAGGATTATTGACCAAAATATGAATGAGTGAATCCGTTCGCCATATATGAAGATCCTAGAATTCCTCGACTTATCCAGATCGAACCTATACTTGATTATTGATAGTAAGTATAGTGCATCGGGAAGCAGTGACCCAAAGACTACTTCCCAGCGGGGACCAATAAGTGCTATACCCAATAATATATGAGCGATTCCATCCATACACCACCACCAAATCATAAGCTATTTCTTCTTAGGGACTTTGACTAGATATTGCTTAACTAATTCTCGCTTAAATGCTAAAAGGTAACTAACTCCACAAAATGTAACGATAAGACCAGCAACTATAATGGCTACCGTGGTGAGAGACTCTCGTTGTTTTAGGAAGATAGCCGATCCCTTCACCATTTTGTAGTGCCTATGTTCTCTATCCCCTAAGAAGTATATTGACAGGTTATCGTATTTCTCCCCAGCAGGGATCGAGGTAATGTTGAAGAGATTTTTCCAAGTGATTGATAGAATGCTTTGAAAGTACCTTGGTATCTCCTCCTAAGTTTGAGCCCCCTGAAGCCGATAAACTTTTTCAGACCAATTACCGTAATTAATATCGTAAATAACGCATAAACTATAACAGTTATCCCTACAGCCATCAGGAGGTAGTTAACATACTCTATCATAGGTCCCCCTGCCCAAATATCGCACTAACCATCAGTTGATGACAAAAAAAGGATATTTATAAAATAACATGGTTATATTCTCATTGCGATACTCCAAATCATTATTACGGCCAATTATATTTTGATTTTTCGGTCAAGATTGGGATAATAGGTCATCCATATGAAAGCACCAGTAGATCAGGTATCAAAGAAGTTTTTTAGGATAGTTCTTTTCCATATGACACTGGGACAAACAAGACACTATGTCTTAACAAAGAGCAATCATTCTGAACATATTATGGAGTCGATGACCCCCAAATCTCATATGCCATGTTATAAGATCAGCAGAATATCTCGGTGGCTGATTGAATGTCAAAGAAGATACTGCTCATTTTTTTGAGCAAGAAAAATATTGATGAGGGAGATCTACCTTGTGATCTTGTGGACACCATCTATATGGATAGAAGAAGGTTTAACTTGTCGTTATCTCGTGGAGAGTTAAGGGGATATGAGTATGTGGTAATAAGTTTCATCCCCGTGAGGGGTAGGATATTAGGGGAAATAATCAATGGTCTTGATAGATATGACGTCGTGTGTGCCCGTGTATCTGGAGGTGGGATTTTCCACCGTATCGTTAGGGGTATTCGTAGGTTGCTTGTGAGACTTTTTGTACACATGGTTGGTGATGATGTTCCATCCATTATAGCGTTCAATAGTAGGCTAATTAACTATGTCAGGATACAGTCAAGAAAACACTACTCCCTATATCACCTACTAATAGACCTATGCGAAAATGGTAAAGTTGGGTATCTTGAATTTCCTAGTACCGATATTAAGTCGTCACTAGGGAGGGAGATATCTGATTTATGGAGCACTATATGTCTGTGTAGATATTCGGGAGAATTCTACAGACTAATCAAGTTTGCTGTCGTGGGGTTGTCGGGGATTTTTGTGAATGAATTCATGTTGTGGTATCTCACAGAATTTTTGGGCCTATATTACTATGTCTCGTCCATTATTGGGATAGAGGCATCCATATTGTCGAACTTTATACTTAATGATATGTGGACATTTAGGGATAGAAGGGTGCCCGGGAAGAAAAATATGATGCATAGGCTACTAAAATATAATGTTATCTCCTGGTCTACTGGTAGTATAAATTGGTTTGTGCTTGTTACCCTTAAGGAGTTTTTCGGAGTATACTACCTCATCGCGAACCTCATGGGTATCTTTGTTGCTTTTATAGGGAACTTCATACTCAGCTCGCTATGGGCCTGGAAGAAATAATGTGGTTGGACCAAAAATGTGGAAGGAGTTATCTACTCTATTCTGGTCGCTATGTTGACCTCCCTTAGTGGGATACGGAAGGGTGCTACCTCTATTGTACTGTCCTTCGTACATATTACCCTCATCTGATTCCTATATATTCTTGGCCTCAGGTTCCTGATTATATATGTCTCCTTCTCCTTTATTTTATCTATTAGGTCATCCCACACAACAAGGACGATGACTCCTGTTTTGTCTCCCACCAATACTTCCGCCACCCTATGTATTTCGTCCCCCCTAAAGAACTTCTTGAGAGACTGTATCCTTATGACAGTAACAACAATGTCCACTCTTCCCAGACTAGGCCTTATCTCACTTATATACCAAAACTCACGTTTTCTCTTCGGCATTTTTATACATGACTCAATTATCCATAATATAAACAGATTGGGAATGATATTTAACATTTTAGTTTTTTTCGTGAGGGATCCATGTTGGGAATGTCAAAAAGGGAGGCTCTAGAGGAAATAGCGAGAAAAATTAGAAACTGTAGGAAATGTCCGCTATGGGAGAATAGAAGAAATGCTGTTCCTGGGGAGGGGAATCCTGATACGAGAATAATGTTTGTTGGCGAGGCACCAGGTTTTCAGGAGGATGTCCAGGGAAGACCATTTGTGGGTGCCGCTGGAAAGTTACTAACGTCACTCATAGAGAGGATTTTAGGTATGAAAAGAGATGATGTCTACATCACGAATGTTGTGAAATGTAGGCCTCCCAACAATAGGGATCCTCGACTAGAGGAGATAGATGCATGCAGTCCCTATTTGGACTCTCAGATAGAAATCATCAGTCCGGAGATTATTGTTTGTTTGGGGAGGTATTCAGCAAGGTATATATTATCGAGGGCGGGGGTGTCATTCAGGAGTATATTAGCCGTGAGGGGTAAGATATTTGAGGTACAATTCGGAGGAAAGAAAATTAAGGTTATTGCTACGATACATCCAGCAGCAGCACTATATAAACCCCCCTGGAGAAAATTTTTGGAGGAGGACTTCCGTAGAATTAGGGGTCTTCTCACAATGAGCAGAGAAAAAATCACACTCGATGCTTTCATTTAGATAATGCTAACTTTTTGAATAATATCTCCCTCTTCCCGAGTTTGTGTCCCTGTTCTAGGTTCCCCCAAACCTTGATATTTCTTAGATTCGGGGGCCTTTCTAGTCCCAATTGTTTGGCCAGTCTCTCGGCCGCGTTGGGCGTGAATGGATACATCATTGCGTCTATTACATATAACCAGTCTAGGGAATGCCTAATTATTACCGCGACCCTATCCTTGTCCCCTTTTCTCCAAATTTTCCATGGTTCTGTCCTGCTTAGATAGGCATTTACGAGTTGTGCTACATGTATTATTTCTATGGTTGCGTGATGTATCTGGAGGTTCCGCATAAAGTTGTGGTATTTTGCTAGGTGTTCTGCTATGCTTCTGGAGGTCTCGCTCTCAACCTCTGTGTGTCCACTTATCTCTGGTACTACACCACTAAAGTACCTCTCGGCGAGGCTCATAACTCTGTATGCTAGGTTACCTATCTCATTTACAAGTTCGTTGTTGTAGTATGTTACTAGTTCCTTTTCCGAGAAATCACCATCCTCCCCAAAGGGTATGGCTCTACATAGGTAATATCTGACGGCATCACTTCCATATTTTTCGACTAGATCTACTGGACTTATATCTGTCCCAAGGGATTTGCTTATTTTTTTGCCCTCCACGGTCAGGAAGCCATGCGCGAATATTGTTCGGGGAAGCGGCATGCCGAGGGATAATAATATTGCTGGCCATATCACGACATGGAACCATATTATGTCCTTCCCTATTAGCTGTATATCTGGAGGCCAAAATTCATCAAATAGTTCTTTATTATCGAGATAACCTATGCCCGATACATAGTTCAGCAATGCGTCAACCCAGACATATAGGACATGGTCCTCATCCCATGGACATGGTATCCCCCAGGGGAGATACCATCTTGGCCTAGATATAGAAACATCCTTGAGGCCCTCCTCCTCGATTTTCCTTATAATATAATTCTTCCTTTCCTCTGGAAGTATGAACCCCCTATTCTCCCTATACAGTCTGAGTAGATTATCCTTATACTTGCTTAGTCTGAAGAAATAACACTCCATCTCTAGGTATTCCACGGGTTTGCGGTGTATTGGGCATAGTTCGCCGTTAAGGAGTTCCTTTTTTGTGTAATAGCGTTCACATTCCACACAGTAGAGGCCGCGGTACGTGCCTCTATATATGTCCCCTTTCTCATAGATCTTCATGACAATATTTTTTACCACCTCTTCATGTGTTTTTTCTGTTGTCCTTATGAACCTAGAATATCTTATGTTTAGAGCCTTCCACGCCTTCTTGAATTGGGGGACGATCCCATCAACAAATTCCTTGGGGCTCATGTTTCTTGCCTTTGCCTCCCTATATAGCTTCATTCCATGCTCATCAGTACCAGTCAGGTAGTATGTCTCATATCCCAGTGACTCATAGTATCTGGTAAGTACATCCGCTATCACTGTCGTGTATGCTGAGCCTATATGTGGCGGTCTATTTGGGTAGTATATTGGTGTCGTTATATAGAACTTTTTCCTCGACATCTAAGCATCCCCGAGTAGTATCAAAATGAATAGGGGAAAATTATTTTCCTCCAAAGATGCTCTTTATTTTTTCTATGATCCTTGAGAATATCCCCTTCTTGGGGGCTGGCTTTACTTCCTCTATGAGCTCTTCTTCCTCGGGTCTCTCAGATTCTTCTACCGCCGCCTTTACTTCCTCCTCTGTTACCTCGGGGACTTCCTTTGGCACCTCAGATGTTATCTTTTCAGCTCCATAGGTCTCCATGGGTTTATATACTTCTATTTTTATGGATCCCCAATCCACCGTTATTCTCCCATCGAGTATATCAACATTGAACATTATCCGGACAATATCACCCTTCTCCACATTGTTCTCCCTTAGAATCTTAAATAGATGCTGGTTTATGTGAGCAGCAACACGTACGGCATCATCAACCTTAACACCCCTGCTTTTAGTCGCAGCTATAAGGACACGACGAAGCTTATCCGCATATCCTGCCGCCCGGACCGGCCCCGTGCTTATCCTTATTGTCATGTTTACCACCTAGAAATTATCCTATCCGTTATATATTATAAAGAAAATAGCCAATATATTGGCGGTATATTTAGGTGGTATATCAATGATATCGGAAGAAGAATTTCCAGAAAGCTTTGAAGAGCTTGAGAGGGAACTAGAGGAAATAGAAAAGGGTGAGATAATACCACCGGAGGAAATACCTAAAAAAATGAGGCCTAAAGTCCCAGTGGAGGCGAAATTTAGAGTGTCAAGCGTTTTTGTTGGATTTGTTGTTGCCATCGCGGTGCTTTTGGGAGTCAACTTCTACGTTATAAATGACATTGGGCGAGCTAGTATTGTATCATTATTCCTCGGCCCAGTATATCCAAATATCCTACTTGAGAGTTTAACGGGATTCTCCATAGGAAGCTATACGCCTCTAGTAGATTTGGCTAAAGAAAATACAATCGACCCATTCATGAATGTATATGAGAACATAACCATAATTTTCGTAATTATAGGGCTACTACCATATCTATTGGCGGGCATTATCGCGGGGGCCATAAATAGGGATCCGATCTATGGACTTACCGCTGGCTTTGTCATATGGCTACTAAACTTCATCATCGGCGCAATCTTTATAGTGGCACTTCCAAACATTCTGGAAAGCATGGAGGTTTCTGTTAATGTAGGTGAGATGTTGCTGGGATATTTCCAAACCTGCTATCTCTCAGCGGTATTCTTAGTGGTATTTGGAGCACTAGGGGGGGCCACAAGGAAACCCTAATAACTCCCCCAATATCAAATTTTTCTAGGATCAATGGTGCGGATATTGAAACCAAGGATAAAACCACCAATACTACAGGTGGCGTTGGATATTATCCGTCTAGACATAGCCATAGAAATAGCAAAGCATGCCGTTGTGGGGGGTGCTGACTGGTTGGAGTGTGGTACACCACTAATAAAGTCTGTGGGTATGAAGGCTGTAAGAGAGCTTAAGGGCCTGTTTCCAAATATACCGATTGTTGCTGATATGAAGACTATGGATACTGGAGAGTTAGAAGCTAGAATAGCGTTCAGTGCTGGGTCTGATATTATTAGTGTTCTAGGGGTTGCTGATGACCTCACCATAAAGGGAGCAATCAATGTTGCGAGAGAATATGATAAGCTCGTAGTTGTAGATCTAATAAACCATCCGAAACCAATAAAGAGAGCCGTGGAGGCGGAGAGTATGGGGACTGATATAATATTAGTACATGTCGGAATCGATCAACAGTTGAGAGGAGCTAGCCCACTTGAGTATCTAAAGGAAATTGTGCGTTCTGTTGAATGCTATGTAGCAGTGGCAGGTGGACTAAACCCCCAAACTGCAAGAAAAGCCATAGAGGCGGGGGCCGACATCGTGGTTGTGGGCAGGTATATTACTGGATCCCAAAACATCACTGAAAGAACCCAAGAGATAAAAAGAGCTATTCGATTTAAGGAATAATCTTCATTCTGGTTATTCTTCTATACCAAGCCTAAGTATTGCGCGTATCAACATATCCTCCTTGGGTACACCTATCGTGAAGACATTACCATTGTAGTTTCCATTAACACTTAAGATAACCGTAGGTACTGCATTGACATTGTACTTGTCCGCGATCTCTGGAAACTCGTATGCCTCAACAACATCACTAATTACCTTCCCCCTCGATGCGACAGCAACCCTATGAGCAATGAATGCTGCATGAGGACACCATGGACATGATGGAGTAACTATGGTCTCTATTTTCACCTTCTTATCGAGTGATCTTAGGTCATCCTCATATCTCTCTAGCCTATGTCTTTTGTTGGACGTGAGAACTATCCCTTCTAAAAATGCCCATGCTTCCTCGCCTATTGGAGCACCAGTATATCTTATTTCGGCATGCTTACCGAGAATTATTATTGGGCCCCTACCTACCCCAAGAATCTTCTCATGAACATCGCCCAGCCTCCTGACCTCTATCTTAAGCTTGTTACTACTTACACTCTGTATGTCTTCCAGAAGTTGCTGTACTGTGTCACACAACTGGCAGTTATCAGAGATAAAGTATATTATCGGGACATCATCAATGAGTTCTTTTTCAAATTTTTTCCTTATATATTCTAGATCTTCCTTCCTGAGGACACCCATACTATGACACCTAAGAGATAAGATGGTTCGGGGATTTTAAATATGTAAGTTTATATCTGTTCAGACTAGAATATATAATTAATATACTGACACTTCTAATAGATAATATCACAAAGAGAGATCCCCAAAATTCTAAACGATGTTGATCGGATAGTATAGGTATTTTTCCTTTATGGCTCCATGTTTTTAAATTCCTTTTTGTATTATCTCTGGTTTGATGTGTGGTTCTGTTGTCGTTCTCGGATATGCTTGGGGATCTATCCGATGGGGATATATCCGCGATATTACACTATGTTCTAAATAAACCATCCGGTAATGATCCCAAGAGAACGCTGAAGAAGTACATACGCTATAATAGGACAAAGAAGGCTGTCTTATTTGTCAGGCGCTTTGGAAGGCTCGGTATGAAGTATTGGGGTATTTATCGCTTGGCTGTGAGTCTGAGGAAAATTAGGAGTTTTCTTAAAACTATTGGTCTTGAGACAACAAACTTCACGAACCTTGTCAGGGGACATTTTGGTATTGAGCTAAAATATAGTTACTATGTTACTAGTGACCTAAGCAAGAAGGGAGATATCCTCGAAGGATTAATAATCTGTGCTGATGATGAAAAATATCTGTTGGCATGCCCAGAACTCAGCGAGATTATCGACAAAAAGATGGAGACAATAGAATGTGGAGTCGTTAGGTATGTAATCCCACCTTATCTACTGAAGAAGTTATTGGGGGAGACAAAGGATACTGTCATAAGTATCGTGTACTCTCTCAACCCCCAGATAACTGGCGTTAGGGGAGTAGAGGAATTAGAAATACGGGGACCAGACGTCATGCGAGGCCTCCCATACCTAATAGCACGATTGGACAAATTCAAGGGTATAATATCACTATTTGGGCCTCCAGTCCGAATTACATTCGCGAACGGCATAATGATAGATAGAAAGGGCGTATTCTGTGCCAACAATATATGGGGTATAGAGAAGCTGTTTCGGATGCTAAAAAAGATTAGATAGCATGCTGTACTTATCCAGAAATATCCTTGATTCTCAGGTTAAGGTTTGCTATCGCAACCTGAAAGTTCCTGATATGTCTAATAATCTCTATGACCGCACGGATGGGGATATAGGGGGCCTCAATATCATTCATCCACATCCATGATACCATATTACGGACCACATCCATCTTCATATATTGGTATTGGGATCCCTCCAGTGCTTTCTTGAGGAGAAGAATAATAGGGGCTATGGATGGTGAAAACCGCCAGAGCCTGTAGTGTATAAAATCATCATAACTAGTAGCTCTATACCATCTCCTATACTCCTCCCTAATTGTGATATCAATCGTCCCCGGATCCTCCACATCACTAGACGTCATGTCGGCCTCCAGTATTGTTCGGTATGGACAGAGGGAGCACGACACTCTTGAACAGCCCAATAAATAGTCTGGATGTATCACATCATTCCTACGACAAATATCCGCAACATCGAGTATTGTCAACAGATACGTTGGTTTGAACTGGCTCCCAGAAATAAACATTTCTTGTTTCGCATATTCCCTGAGGGATTTCAATCTTTTGACACTCTCAAATACTCTCTCCGAGCTTACCTCATAGTCTGCTCTAAGCCTCTTCTTTATTCCTCTCATGACCTTAATCTTGGAGTGGTATGTGCACCAGCGATAACCCCTGAATGGTAGTCCTCTTTCCCGTAGGAGATCCAGCATAACATCTCGAGGCATGGATTCTATGTGTAGATCAACAGACAATTTCTTGGCCGCCTCCTCAGCAAACCTTATGTTTCTTTCCCCGTCTAGATATGGAACATGTATGTAGAATACCTCTATGTGGAAGTTTATGTATTCTAGAAGCTTTAGGAGTACTACTAGTGTCGCGGTGGAGTCCTTCCCTCCAGAGAACCAAACCACGATCTTTCTGCCCCCTATTTTTCTCCCCACATACTTCGCGAGATTTTTAGCATACTCGTCCAAGTCATTAATTGTTCTCCCAAATACTCCGGGGGTAGAATCAATCACCATCCATACATCCAACTTATTGTCCCCTATTTGGATCCCCTGTTTCTGGACAAGCTCGTTGATGCGTACTGCCCTATCCTTAGTCATGAAGAATATATCTGTTTTTTCCTCCGTGAGTATCGTTACCGATTCCATACCAATATTCGCAAATACGGGCCTACCAGTCATCCTCGATGGGAACCACTCCCCCATATCTGTATCAACCTAGATAATATTCACATTGGAAAGTTTCTTTCTGAAGTGTTCCTCATATATTTCGATAACCTTTCTTGATATCAGGATGCTCTCCTCCGGCATATCCTTCAGTTCTAATGCTACCCTACGTATGAACCCTATTGTACTCGCAACATACCTCGAGCTCCTCACCTTGGCCATAGGGATGTATCCCGATTCCTCAGGAATATAGGCAACCCATCTCCCACGTATTATTACACGGGTCTTCTTCTCATAATACTCCTTAAGCATAAGGGCCACTAGACTCATCGCGCTCAGGGAGATATCCTCCGACCAGTTGGTAAGTATGGATGCTGTATCCTCCCCAAACTGTATTATCGACAGCAACCCTCCACCACTAAATATCATTATCCGCTCTATCAAGACAACCCCCAACCATAATACCAAAAATATAGAAATAATCTGATAGAGATTGCTTAGAAAAGTTGGATTTTATCCCGGTATGAGTTAAATGAATTCATGGGTTTTCCGCATCTGATTAGATCAGGGCCAAAATTTTCGCCATCCTTCTATGGGATAGCACCATTAGGAATTCAGGTAGTGGTGCGATTAGAAGGCCATTTCTCCTTTCAAATTCATCCTCACTTGTCATTATTATGTATGCTCTTTTACCGTGGGAGATCCCCATTGGGGTATATAGTTCTCTTTTTCTCTTCAACTTTGATTCTATGAACAAGATGCTCTTGCCGAGGGCTATAAAGTCTATTTCTCGATTGTTTTTCCTAGCATAAAAGATGTTCATTAGTGGTTCTTCACTAAATTTCTTTCTCATTAGGAACTCTATTAGATGCCTTAGGATAATACATTCAACAAGCTTTCCTCGAAGCTCCCTTTCTCTCGCCCATCGGTCAATTGTGTTGAATGCTGATTGGGAACCCGTAGTCCAAATATCGAATGCGTAAAGTATAAATGGGTCTATGAAGTATATTTTCTTATCCCTCCTGAAGTCTGGGAAAAGAACACCTCTAGCGATTTTTGGTTGATATATTACCTCCAACACAAACGCGGCCCTAAGGAATTCAGCCACCCTCTGAATAGTCTCATAATTGTAATCTGTGCCGTGAGAGAGACTTCTCCAACTAATTGTGGATGACATTGTTTCAATTATCCTTCTCCCGGTTTGAAGCATTGCGGTAACCGAGACTCTCTCCCTATGAGCATCACCCTTCACATACGCGATAAAGTCATCATACAGCCTCTTAGGTATTGAATTGCTTGATAGTAGCTTATCTTGCGCATGAGGAAAGCCCCCTCCTACAATAAACCTTTCAAATAAACCCCGCAAATCCGAATGAAATGAGTATAGAGACTCCAATGCTGATTCTAACGATGATAAATTCACTTCCCTGTTTATTTCAGACATAAGCTCAGGCTTTACTGTGCCTACATACTCGGCAAAAACCATTGGTAAGAGAACGTAATCTGGTCTCTCCTCATACTCCCCTCTACGGCCAGGAAGAAGCTCAACCCCCCTAACCACATCCATCGCGTGCGAGCCGCATAAGAGTACAAAGTCCCTCCTCAGCAATCCCACATCATATAGATACTTAATCGCTCTGGGCCAATCATGAACAGCTGAAATTTCATCAATAAATATATAAGCTCTACCACTCCTCACGTTTTTCAGATAGTATTCTAGGGATTCAAGTAACTCCCTCCAATCAGCGAATACCTCACCATATAGATATAGGACATTCCTCGGCTCCACACCCATTTCCAACAATCTCATTACCGCAACCTTAATGTATGTCGTTTTACCAACCTGCCTCGGCCCCCTAAGCGAATAAATAATATCCCTATCCAAGGCGATATTAAGCTCCGGAAACCACCTACACTTCGAGTTTTCAAAAGCCAATATCAAATCATCAGACCTAATTAATGTGACATCCCGCCACCATGGATTCTGCAACCTTAGGCGACTCCTCCCCATAATATCACCTCTGATGAACCCTATAGTCATTAATATTTATAGTATTGATGAAATATATCGTCAATATTTTCCCTCAAAAACGATAATATGGCTTCTAGCGATCTACTAGATTGATTACATATCCTATGGTTTCCTGTTGAGATTTGAGAACAAGTACTAGGCAGGAATTAGTCAACAAGAACCCATAGACAGCACCATGGGAAATATCATCCTTTTTAAGGGGATTTTTCAGATCTTTTGAAGGGAAAAATGCTCCAAAGCATCACCACAGAAGTCCA
>CAZVPA010000005.1:34650-37966 GCA_964628995.1 uncultured Nitrososphaerota archaeon
ATGAATGATCGTGTGGGCTTCATAGAGCCTAGTTAGGGAAGTCTAACCTGAGGATAGAAATAGTCCATCTTGTGGACTGTCCCTTTGGATCTTATGGGGAAAAATGCTCCCAGAAGCCGCAAAATAAGTTTGTGGTGTTGTTTTATGATTTCTAGCATGCGACGATCTACACCAAGAAGAATCTTCAGATAAAAAATGAAAGTGAGGCTCAAAGAAAAATAGTGGAGTATCGGGTGCTCGGCTCTATGTCTATGTTTTTCTCTTTGTTAAAACTGAAATCTGATTATTGGTTTCCATGGCTTTGGCTCTCGCTTGATCATCTCATCTAGCATTGTTTTTGCTTCAAATTCCTTCTCTAGAAAAGATATGTTGTTCTTAATTATTCTCTTTTCCTCCTCAGTAGCAACTTTTATCCTCACAACGATCAGGATAAGACCTTTCCTCCCAAAGTACTAAAAGAAATCTAGGGCACTCGGGGAGAGTAGTAGGGAGAGGTTTGTTAGCTCTCTGAGGCATATCCTCAATATCTATTCGGGGATAGCAAGATTTGTTTCGGATAACGCGAAGAGAAAGTTTATAGAATACATAATCGAGGAATACATAGATAGAACTGATGAGTACCTTGGTGATATAATACAGATGCTAGTGGACATGCCAGGGTCAGAGAAAAAAATCATCAGCCATATAATCGCTGAGAAGATTAGGGAGATAGAAAGAAGGAAAAGATCACCAATACATAAAAGTTTTAGCCCATAGGGAAGATTCTCGCAATCCTCCGCATCTTAGCAATAGACCTTGATGGAAAGTTCATTTCTTGTAGAGATACCCCTACTCCTTCCAGCTTCGATGTTCTCTATTCCTTCTACCCTTACCCATCTGAAGCGATCTGAAGTTTTGGCCCCCCTTTTGGTGATACGGAATGGTATAATTCTGATCACCATCAAAAAGAGATTTATGTCCGATTAGACCAAGAAAACCCCACATCCTTTTTAAAGACTTCAACCCACACTTTTTATACTATTTTCCAATTTTCAATCAGTGGTGATTCGGTTGTACTATACTTTAGTAAGGTCTCTTGATGAACTATTAGGGGATGATGGCGTCCTTAGGCTCCCAAAGTATCTCCCAGAAGCATTTGTGGTGGATGAGAATCGGTTAAATGCAATAAAGCTCGCAGTTACATGGATTAGAGCTGGTAAGAATGTCCTTATTGAGGGGTCTCCAGGAACTGGAAAAACAGCATTAATGTTCATGATACTCAAACAGCTGGCATCGACCTATAGAATTGGCTATATAAATGAGGGAGCAACAAGCATAGGTAGGGAACATATAGAGAGGGGAGTAATAATATTTTATGATGATATCCCCAGAATGAATAGGGGAGCTCTTAAAAGCATAATCAAGCATAATATTGGCGGGATAATAGCTACTGCAAGAACCGAAGAGGCCATGGCTCTTAAAAGGCTATCGGGAATAGACTTATACAGCGTATTCAATGTTGTAAAGATAGCACCATTAAGTGACGAGAAAATAGAGATCATGCTTAGGAATTACCTAGCGAGCGAAGCTATACGTATAGAGGATGAATCTGCTATAAAAGAAGTTGTAAAAAAGGCATCTGGCCTCCCCGTGTATGTATGGCAAGTTGTAAGGGAATTAAAGATAATGAAAAAGAATCTGACAATCGAGTATGCCCGTGCGATACCTACAGGGATGCTCGACTACATAGACGACATATTATGGAGGGTTCTTGGTGGTGTGCCAGAGAGATATGAAGCACTAATAACACTACTGATAATGACAGACTTTCTCAAATATTCTATACATCAAGACTTGTATAACTACATATACTTGTTGGCGAAAGAGAAACGTCTTAAGAAAAAACTAACCTTGGATGATATACTCCTAGACCCAGTAATAGAGGATATAACCAGATATCTGGCGAAGGACAAGATAACATTCTCATTTAGACTCCCCCACGATTCATGGGCAGATGTTCTACGAGGAAGAAGTAGCGGCCCTATAGCCCCAGAGATCTCCAAAATAAACGCTAGATACAACTATGATGTAAGGAGGAACATAGTTATTGAAGCCGCAAGAAGAGCATGGCATGAGTCAACATCGAAAACAAATGACATCATGCGGATGGATGCCTTCAAGAACAACATAAGAATAAATTATGGTGAGGACGTACTGAAAGACATACTATCAACAAGACCAGAAGCCATTAAAGAAGCCCCACAACTCAGGCAATCATTACCCGAGGTATACCCACCAAAAATGCCAACAACACCAGAAACAATCATCCTAAAACCAGAACCTTCTAAGAAACACGCGCCAGTAACAAGAGCACCACCGAAACCTCCAATAGTACCAATTACACCATCCATATATCCACCAAGAAAAGCCATCAGAGTAAACAAAATTTGTGGAAAACTTACATTACCGCTCTACCTTATATGTATGCTTCTGTGGATCTACCTCATAGGCTTTTTACTTACCAGACCTATATATGAAACCAGACTATATGTATATGTACACACAATATTGCTTATTATTTATTCTATCGAGGGAATAGCATTATTTCTAACTGGGGCGGGCCTGTTTAGTGTGCGTTCTATTCTAGGTGAAGGGGGATTAGGATCATTTTGTGCACTAACATACTTTCTTTGGGGAGCAAGCATGATACTTATTGCGAATGCCATGATCTTTTGGAAAGCGCCCCCCACTTCATTGTATGTTATTTTCTCTATAGTATGCGGTATACTTACCATAACGACCTTCAGGAGAAAACGCCCAAGAGAGGGATTCTATGCTGGTTTTCTCATACTCATGGGATTTTTGGAACTATTAATAGGGCTACTTGGATTAGTATTACTAAGCATTGCTCTATTACGCATAGATGTTAGAAGTAACATGTAACTTAGTAAATAAACTAGAACCAGACTGGAAGATAGCAACCAACAGCAACATAACGCTCCCTCTCATCATAAATCGAGAAGACATCAACAACCTCCCCCTCCCAATCAACAACCACAACATACATAGTACGAAACTCACGACGAACACGCTCACTAAGACCAAAATAACGAGAATCATCCAACAAGAACCTAGAAACACCCTCACCCCCCTTAATAATGCCAGCCCTCTTGAGATCCTTAGCGCTACGACTAAGAAACACAGCAACATAGCGAAGATCTGGAGACACAGAAATACAATCATCAAGATACTTGCTCTCCTCCAAAGAAACCCAACGATCACCAATACCAACAGCCCTAACAAAACCATCAAGAACCTTTTGCTCTCTCTCCACACC
>CAZVPA010000006.1:0-14028 GCA_964628995.1 uncultured Nitrososphaerota archaeon
GTGTTTCTGCCCGATGAGGAGGACTGTTGCGTGGATGCATGGGTGTCCTAGATAAAAATGAGAAGAATGTTTTGTATTCTTGGTGGCTGAGTCTTGGGTTTATATCGAGTATTCTAGGAGTCTTGTTGGGGAGCGTAGACCAGGAATACCTCTTTCCAATTGTCGGGTTTTTCTAGGAGGGCGTAGAGTACACCGTCCAAGATTTCGTTGTCTTCTTTTATTGCTTCTGCGAATTCCTGGGGCCATATTCCTCCTAGGACGACCTGGTCTTCGAGTAGGATCATGAATAGTCCGAATTTGAGGTTGTTTTTGTCTATTGCGAGGAGTATGAAGTAGCTACTGAGGCCGAATGGGACTTCTTCTGGGGGGATCACATTCTTTATGTTCTCCCATGGATAGTAGTTTTCTTGTTCTTTGATGTTCTCCGTGAGTTTCTCGAATAGGAGGGGTTTGTATGTTGGGATGCCGCCGAGTATTTCTCTTATGTCCACAAATTCTACGGTGAAATCATCCGCAGGACCAGGCTTTTTCCCCTCAAATAGGACAACCCACTTCCTAGTCATTTCACTCACACATATTAATAATAACCAAAGAGAAATATTCTTTTATAAGGAAATACAATTTGATGACACAAGCCATATTCCAAGATTAGCCCTCGGGCGGGAGATCCAGCCAGCTCCGTTTATGGGTCTGTCTTCCATCTATAGATAAGTGGCAATGGTTCTTATCTATCTCCCTAGGTCCAATGTTTCTCTAGAGGTTAGCGAGTTTTTTGTTTAGCCATCTACGCACCCGTGGTGGGTAGTCCCGTACATATTTCTTCAGCAGTTTCCTGTTCAACATGTCCCAGTTGATCGTGAAGATTTCTTCTGGGTCCCCCCTCTTACATACATAATCCAGTATTGCTTTCTCTGGCTTGGCTATATAGTAGTAGTATCCCCTCAAAGCCCTGCTTTCCCTGTAGCGATAACCAAACATTAGCTGTGGTGGGAACTTGTGGAAGATTATTTGTGTTGTGTCAATCTTGATCCTTCTACGTATCCTAGGGAAGTCCCGAGATGTTGCTACCTCTATTACTGGCACTACTTGATCGATAATGTTTTGTAGTGAGAGTGCTGATGAGAGCGATATGTATGATGGATAAAAGATCGCTGTCGAGATCACCAATGGATCCCGAAGCAATTATTTATTTGGGATTCTTTGGGCTTAGAGAACAAAGGGATACTAATTTTGGTGGATTAGGCATGCGTTCTTAGTATGAGTTATCCCGAATGTTGTAAGACCAAATGCCATCTTGTCCTATGTTTGTTGTTCCCACAGTTTGACGAGGCCGTCCTCTCCTCCACTCAGGATGTTTCTTCCGTCTGGAGACCACTGGACCGTTGTTGTTTTTCCGTCGTGTGCCTTGAAGCTGTCTATTTTTGATGTTTGGAGATCATATATTGCTATTCTCCCGTCATCGTATGCTATGACTATCTCCTTCCCATCTGGGCTCCAGCCTATTTTATGTGGTATTGTCTCCAGTCTTACTGTTTTTATTGGTCTCCATGTCCCAAACCTCCATATCCTCAGTATCCTATCCCTCCCACAGCTGGCTATTAGTTTTCCATCATTGTTGAATGCTACCGACACTATGGCGTCCATGTGGCCTGATAGCTTCACTATGGGTCTTCCATCCTCAAGTCTCCACACGATTATCTTTCTATCACTCCCACCACTCACAATATATCCCCCATCTGGGGCCCAGTCCACGTCAAGAATTTCGCCTCTATGTCCATGTAGTGTCGATATACATTCCCCAGAATCTGTATCCCATATCATTATTGTCTTGTTTTTATCGCCACTGGCCAGGTATCTATGCCATGAGACACAATTTATATATGCCGAATGGCCCAATAATCTCCTAATGATTTTTCCCCTTTCGATATCCCAAATATTGATGTTGAAATTTTCCATTCCCACAGCTAGAAGACTAGGAGAGGGAGACCAACACATACATGTGGGAATAATGCTTGGGTCAATAACAAAAGAACGTACCTTGTCCTCCCTAAGACTGTAGATCATAAGATACCTATCGGCTCCCACACTGGCAATATGATCGCCACTAGGAGACCAAGCGGCAGCAATAATACCCCTGGAATGACGGAGAACAACACTGCCCCTCCACATCACCCAGCACCTACGCATGGTCAAAACCCAATAACTTTAATATGTTTTTCCTATTTATAATTAGTTAGGGGGTACTAACTTAGTTAGGGGGTACTAACTTGTTATTTGAGCCGATACCGAAGGAGAAGAGAGAAGATCTATTCAATTTTGATAAGGAGGTAGAGAAAATTATTGCTGGACTAAAGGATCCACTGACACGCATGATTGTTCTGAAGGGTCTAAGGAGGACAGGGAAATCCTCCATACTTCGTGTCGCCCTGAATGAAGCCAAACTTAACTATATATTGATCGACATGAGAGAGTTTGAGGATCTTGACAGGATGGGTTTCTCATTACAATTATCCAAGGTATTAAGTAGTGTGATTAGAGGGAGAAAACGGGTGGTTCTAGATCGGATAAGGGCGGTATCCTTCGTTGGAATGAAGATCGAGTTCGAGAGGAGGGAGATCGACACATTCATGTATAAATTCCTCCTCAGAAGGATAAATGATTGGGCTAGAAGAAAGAGGACATATTTCGTAATCGCCATTGATGAGGCACAAGAAATAGCAAAAATAAACTTTGATAAGTACCTAGCCTTCGTCTATGATAACCTTAGATATATTAAGATAATACTTACGGGATCGCAAGTTGGAGTACTATCGAAAATACTAGATAACCCAGAGAAACCCCTATTTGGTAGAGCAAGGATAGATATAGATACGAGATACCTAACAAGAGAAGAGGCAATAGGATTCCTCACACTAGGCTTCAAAGAGGCCGGAGTAGAAATAGACAATAGGACAATCGAATATATAGTGAATCACCTCAATGGCGTGGCGGGCTGGCTCACACTATTCGGGTGGTATGTGATCAAGGGTAAGACGGTAGAGGAAGCACTAAACAGGACACTGGAACTGGGAATGAAGACAGCAATAGGGGAATTCCAAAACTTCCTAGAAACCCGAGGAATAGGCAAAAAGAGATATATCGAAGTCATGAAGATACTGGCGGAAGGACAGAGAAGATGGAAAGAAATAAAGACACTACTTGAGGTAAGACTCGGGAGGAACATACCAAACAACCAAATATCCAAATACCTAAACGAGCTGAGGAAGTATGGATTCATTGTGAAGAGAAACAACATATATATGATCCCAGACCCACTACTAAGAAGAGGGATCATCAACAAATACTGAAGACTCTAACCCGGTTGCTCTCTCTCCTCAATCCCCATCCTCTTTCTTCGGATATATGCGTATATTTTTGGGGCCAGGTAGGCTATTGCTATGCCTATCGGTATCCCCATGATCACCCATATATAGCTTGGGATCTGTATACTTGCTTGGGGTTTTGTTGTTGGTACATATATCTCTATTGTTATGTATGTCTCTTTTCCTGAGAAATCTTCGGCATATATTCTGGCTGTGTTTGTTCCTGCTTCCAACGCCTCGGTAGGTATGTTTGCTACGAAGACTATTGTTCTTCCTACCGTTGTTGTTGTTTCTTCTGGGGTCATCGGGAGTACCATGTCTCCAATAACAATATATACGTTCTTTATCCATAGGTCATCCCATATGTACACCGATATTGGTATGTTTTCCCCCGATGCATTTATCCTCCCCGATGTGACTAGTTGGATTTTCGGTTCCTCCTTATCAACAAAGACAATGATTTTGTCCCTATCAGTTCTCCCAGTTGGGTCGGAGGCAATGGCTGTTACTGTCATGTTGAATGTGTCCTCCGGGATACTTAGGTTTAGTTCTATCGTCCCCTCCCTCTCCATCGGACTATATTTTCCTAATGTACTATATATGTTTTCCCCATCTCTATCGAAACACTCAACAGTAACATCTATCCCCTCTATTATGGAGTCATCAGAGAAGTTTATTTCCACCATGAACTCATAGTTGGTGACTATGTACCTGTCGAAAACAGCGGCATATATCAAATCACTACTACTGATGGTGACTTCTGGGTAGGCAGAATCAAAACCAACTAGGAACTCTAGGTATAGTAGAGAACCATAACTGTCCTCAGCAATAACAATACCAATACTCTCCCCATCAGGACAAACAAAGCCACTTGGAACAAAAATATAGTCCTCCGTCTCCAGTGTCTGTGTGTATAGCGTTATATTGTCATCATATGTGGTAATGTAGCAGAGGAGGGCCCTACCAATAGTCCCATACGAGGAAACAGCAATGAGTATTGTTCCTCCCACACCCTCCAGAAGATCAAGCATATAGTCATAGCTCTCCTTCCCAATATATCCAGATAGAACCATGGATCCATTCTGTGAATATACCTCAGCATAGTTGCTCCCACCAACCCTATGGATCACCGCGACCTCAAGCCCCTCCGTCGTATTGATGATCTCCCCAATTACTGGCCTAGAGGTGATATCCTCTATCCTATACAGCTCCACCAAGTATTCATCACATACAACGAGGGAGTAATAGTTCCATGCTGCATCATACATATGGACAAATATTTCATCTGAGGAATCCAGATCTATGTCCCCCACCACTACATCCACTATCAGCCCATCAAGCTCCCTTATTCCCACGACCTCCCCCTCCACATCCATAACAAATATTCTGTTCCACCAGTATCCAGAGACAATCCAGAGGTATTCACCATTCTTGCGTCCCACACGCACTATATTGGGCATACCCTGGAATCCAGCGGATATTGATAGCTGGAGCGATGAGATGTTCAGGAGCGAGAAGTAGTAAGTATTATTTGTCGTGCTCTTCAGTATTAACGGTATAGCACCATAATTCGGTACTGGCTCCCCAATACCCGCTATCGTTAGGTTGTTCTCGATCAATCCAGTATTGTCATAACTCATAACAAGTGTACCACTAATATCATATATCTCCACAAGGATTAGGCCTCCTGGAGAACCAATGATTACTGCTACCTCGACATTATTACTGGTGAAATATCCTAGGGATACATTCTCCACAGTCCTTGGTGATTCATACTCAATACTGAAGATCCTGTCCATCGTCGCATTATATACCTCCACCATATTCCGGGACCAGACAGCAAGAAGTATAGATCCGCCTAGGGTATATGTATCTGTTCTCCATCCAGCCAGTGTATGTTTTTCCCACAGCTTGTCCAGCCCATCATATAGGACTATGAGTGATCCCCACCCAACAGATATTACCGATGATCCATTATTCATGTATGATGCGACACCACATGCTACCCCTATCGGCTTCTCCCCAATAACCATTATTTCCTCCGATGATATGTTTAGAGTACTTAGATATAGGTCACGGGAATCCATATCCTGCTGCCATAGTACGAGTGGTAGATATGTATTTTCCTGCTGGTCGTAGAGGAATGTCCCATCATAAATTACTGATGTTGAGGCATTCCATGTATTATAGGCACTGGCATTATTAACTATACCTATTACATGTCTCGATACCATATAGATCTCCCTCTCCCCATCCCTGTCGATGTCGAGAACATCCAGCTTTACGAGGTTCATGGAGAGCCCAAGGAATATTGTTGAGTCCCACTCTGGGGGATGCATACCACTTGAATTATATACCTCAATAACTATATTATCAATACTCTGGTTCCCGACTATACCCAATACTACCTCAGCCCCTGGGACACCATCCAAATCATCCACAACCATATCTGTGCATGTGTATGAGTTACCAGTATAGTTCTGTAGTACTCCTATGTCAAAGATTTCCTTATCGCCGACCCATATGTTCCTACACTCCAGCCTATATCTCTGCTCACTATCACTATAGTATAGTATTGCGATCTCGTTCCCCTCTGTGTATGGGTCTATATCCCCAGAGCGGATATTAAGTATGAGTTCTGCACCACTAACCACTAGTTCACCAAGGGGATAACCTATCGATGACCAGATAAATACTGATGAGGAATCCCTAGTCCATATGACCACCTCCTTCCCCTCACTCGACATTACATCCATTATCCTTATACGTGAATAGGGCTCTATGAATGATGGATATACACGCCAGATAACCCCACCTGTCTCCCCATCAACAACATGTATGTTCCTATCCCCCGTCAATATCGCGACATCGGGGACACCATCACCATCTATATCCTCAACATCCACATCCTCTATGTCCTCATGGCTCCCATCTGGGTATGTCACTATGTATGTCCATCCATACGTATAGGACATAACCCTATCCGAGAATACACCAAAAACATTCGAGAAATCCTCCGTAGCGACAACCTTGATGAACTTTGCCTGTATCTCACCACCAAACCTGTACGTAAAGTTGTATGGAGCCTCGACCCCTTGGGGGATCGACCCCTCATTCCCCTTCGCCCAAAACCCAGAACGCCCAATACCACCCCTTATGCCCGTCGGTATTGGAGTTATAGTATTGACCATAAGCAAGAACAGTATGGATAGCAGGACATATCTACCCAGCATTGAATACACCATCAAGATAAGGACAAGAAAAAAGAAATATTAATCCGATAGATGGCTATCCGAGGAGCTCCCCGTATTCCTCCTCAAGGAGATTCCTAAGGTATGGGTCTCCCTTCGGTTTCCAGAACAGAAACCTAGCAACAATTATCAGTATTGATGGTATAATCATGAGGAAAAGGATGTATCCGATACATATCTCAGCCCCAAGAATGGTATATGTCCATGGAAACGATATTGGTCTTGGTGTTATTGATGTATTCATCTGCCATACTAGTATTGTCGCTGAGATCCAGAAGAGGAGAAAGTTTGCGTAGGGATCCATAGATTCAGCAATCTTCATCCCCTCAACCCTCCTCTTTGTGAATGGCCAGAAGAGGTTTGATCCCATATAGCCGAACTGGTCAGAAATTATGTGGGATATATAGCCAACGAAGAATGCTACGGCATATATTGCCGCCTTGCTCATCGGGGCACCAAGCAACAGGGCTATGAGGAGCGTGATTATGGAGAACAACCCAGCTAGAGGAATACTATGGCTCATATATCTATGCCAGGGTAGGAAAACTACCTCCAAATGGTCTTCCCTCGGGACGAAAGATATCATTGGGCCAGTAAGTATGGAGATCTTCACAGTCCTATCCTTATACCCATACACTAGTGGTGCTGAAAACTTAGCCTCACCAACCCTCATATCCTCAGGTATGTCCTCGATAGTAGCCTCAAATATTCTTCCACCAAAAGTCTGGATGGGTCCTATCCCAACCTTAACCTTCTGTTTGGTCGGATCAAAGTGGATATACCACCTCCTCCATGTGTTGGGGCCTGTCTTTATTGTATGTATCTGTACATTTATAGTCCTCATTTTCTCCCAAGCCTCATCTATGAGTTCTGCGATCCTCTTAGCTATCCTCTCAGTATTGGGTATCGGCCACTCAGGAATAATCTCTTCGTCGACCCGCCATAGGAATCTTATTATCTTGAAGTCAATATAGTCTGGTAGGATCCCAGCTATTGCCGCTAGGACTATTATGAATGATTTCTCATACACCGCCATCAGCATTACTGGAGGTATTAGCGATACGAGTGCCGCAGCAAAGAAGTAGTGTGTTACCCCCCTCATATATTCTTCACCCAAGCCCCAACAGTCTAGCGAAACTCCCAGAGATCCCAGCCATGTTGAGCATTAGTGGGAATATTATTACCGCCAAGCAGTGTAGCCTTCTGGATCCATATATTAGTGGTATGAGACCAATACCCGTACCTATCACCATTATCACCACACCAATAAGCCCAGTCGTCATATATGTTATTGCCGTCAGAACAACAATTATTGCCACCGACATGTAGTCATATCTTATCCTATGTATATTCTTGGCTATTACGAAGGATGCAACAACAAGCATTATGAATGCCAATACGGAACCAAGAGCTATGCCAGCAATCGCGGCATAGAACTCTGAATACCTATTAGGAATATAGTATGTAGCAGTAAGGTTTGCTAGTCCTCCCCGCACAATGGTATATCCCGGGATGAAGAGGAAGAAGAACGCCCCAACATAGTAGACAAATCTACTTGCCCCTATAGACACCAAGAATTGGGATTCCTCCCTCTGACCCACTGCTTGACCAGCAACCACGGAACCCATTCCCCCAGTTAGTGCTGGAATCACCGCGGCCAGGAAACCCCCAGAGAAACCAGCAACTCCACCCTTAATAACATCTAAGGGGGAGGCATCAATACTCTTCTGGATCTCTTGCTCGGGTATCCTGACCCTTGATACTATGTTCATTATTAGGCTTGGGATCGCGAATAGTCCTATGAATGCTGGGAGCATCCCGAAGTATGCTGCCTCCACAGGGATTATATATGTATTCATTATTATGAAGCCCAATAGTGCGGAGAGGATAAATGTTAGGTAGCCAGCCGCAAGATTCCTCCATCCCTCCTTAAGCCTACTCAGCCTACTCTTACCTATCCCTATGTCCTTTGGGAATTCAGACAGTAGGATGTAGAAGAGGAATAATGCGAGTATCCAGTGGATATGTGGGGTTATTAGGGACATAAACACTGGGAAGACTAATAGGAGGAATGGTGCCACAGCGATCAGTATTATGGCCCCAACCAGACACCCCAAACCCATGAGTAGTGCCACCTCAAAACCCCTCCCATTATTCAGCATTACTTGGCTGGGCAACAATATTAGGAATGTCGTATCGTCCGGGGCTGAGAAGAATATTGTGGATATTGTATTCATTGTTGCGAAACCAATAACATTACCAAGCAGGAACATAACTAGGGCCTCTGGGGGAATACCCAACTGTGGTGCTATGAGGATAAATATTGGTGCTACATTATATATATGGAGCGAGGGCATCATGGAGAAAGCACTTCCAACAATAACACCCAACAATAGGTACCCAACAAGTACGACCACATCCATAGGGACACACCTCAGCACTCCAGTATCCATGACGCATCATATATCGCGATCTCAAACTCATCAAGATAATACTTACACTGGCCAATGATATATATCCAGTTATTCTTGGTGTTCAGTTTTGCCCTAACAGACTCATTAAGCTCGCTCCAGACCCCAGGATATATCCAAAGGGTCACCCACGATCCCTCCGCTATCGTGTCATCCCACACATAGATGATGTTCCTATAGTCAGTCCTATAGCCAACAATACATACATTAACCTTCACTATTCTTCCAGACTGAGCAAAATCGTCCTTCTGTGACAAGATCTCACTCAATGTATAGTCCCTAAGCCGCCTTATTACCTCTATCGATGAGCCATTCCAAGGGACGAGCTCTGGGCTACCCCTATACTCCCACATATTCCCGGTGATCCGTACCTTATCCCCAACAAAGAACTCTGGTGAATCCCCAACATACCTAATGGCGACCTCGGGTATATATACTTGGAGCACATAGCTCGGGCTTAGGTAATCCTTGATACTACAGAGTATAAAGGATCCATGATCCTCATACTCGACAATCCAACCAGCTACGGATACGGACGTCCCAATATACTGGGTCCAATTCTCCACAGCTTCCTCTACCGATATGGCCTGCGGTTTTTCCCTAATAATCCTAAGATCTCTCGCATCATCAACTATTAGTGATATGGAGTCACGTATCCTAAGAGTACCAATAACCTCCACCCTATCCCCAGATACTGGAACCCTCCCAAGTTCTATAAGTTCCCGTGATGTCGGCGAATATATGTATACCATCACCGTCTGTGTCTTGAAACGTTCATTATATGACCACTCCTCATCCACAAGACTGAAGTATAGCCTACCCTGAACATCATCATAGTAGGAGGAGGTATACGCATAGCCCTTTATCTTTACCCTAGCATAGTTCATCTCGGGCTCTATATCCCTAATATACACTGTTCTTGGTTCGGTAGCCTTCCCAGCAAAATAGAGAGCAACAACACCCCCGATAGACAAGACCAGAGCCAGTATTGCCAAGACCTTTATCTCTATCCTTACCCTAACCCTAGCCCCACAATATGGACATATCTCATATGAACCAACATATCTCCCACAACTCGGACAGTAGGCACCCCTCTCCACATCACTCATTCAACAGCACCAAAAGAAAAACATAAAAATATGTTTTTTAGCATATATCGTCAGCATTGTCTAGACAGACACACAATACGTTCTTATTCCCCATAGATAGCAATTATTATTGGTCTCTCACACCAAAATATAGGGAAAAAGGTCTGTCCCCAGACACAACCAAGAGGGGCTTCCCATATTTGTAGAAACACCAAAAAATTCTCTATGCTATTCCTTATCCCCACCAAATAGCTCCCGATACCACTTCTTAGCTAACAACACGAGAAGTATATAGAGCAATATTGACAATACTATAACGACTATCGAGATAATCAGCTTTATGTTCATTTTACTCACCCGATATTACGATCTTTGACGTCCTAAACGGCCTAAAGAAGAACACCGGGATATATCCTACAGCGACAATCATCATTGTTACCAGCAACGCTACATTCACACCATATATGTCTAGCATATATCCCGCTATGGCCGCGACTAAGAATGCACTAAAATGTGTCCCCGTCATTCCGTATTGGAAAACAAAGCTTGTTAATTGGGGTGGACAGGCATCAGCAATTAGTGTTTCCCAAGCAACAAAATTCCAGCCCTCAAAGAACCCCAACAATACTGATAATACTATCACTCCTCCGAGTTCTGGACTCTGTGGATATACTGTCCTTCCTATAATGCTTGGTTCGATAAGCCACAGAGCTAACACTATCAAGAATCCTGTTAGGGAGACGAAGTATGATTTTCTGTGGCCAATTTTATCCGTATATCTCCCCATTATAAGGGGGCTACTGCCGCCGCAAAACCAAATGATGCCATCATTAGCCCCATTATTGGAAGCTGTCTAAGATACTCACCTAGTGTTGTTGCTTTAGCCAAACCAAGTTTTTCTCCAGATATTACCGATAGGAGACCCCTATTTGGGTCTAGAGCATAACATGCACCCGAGAAGAATGCCAAAAAGAAGAAGCTTGTTGCCATTTTTGTATCTGAGAATGTCATAGCTATTGCTTTCTTCGATACTTTTCTCTCTGCTGTCAGTTTTGGCTCACCCACAAACAGTATCATTAGGACTGGGAGTGAATACAAAATAAATATTAACCATCCGAGAGTCCATCCATATGTTATTATTATGTGTACTGTGAATATTGCCGATATCGAATATCCTATGGCTCTCGATGCCCATCCCGCACCTAGACCCATACCATGCCAATCGGGTGGTGCTACATCAACCAATAGAGCATCAGCACCCATATCCACAATGGCATCGCCAGTCAGAGCGATGAATGCCCCAATAAATATTGTGGATAGTCCCCGCGAGATACATATCGCCAGTATTCCTAGGACCCTAAATATTTCCCCACCGATTATCCATATACGTCTCCTAAAATTTCCGATCATTGGTGTGAGATCCACCAAGAGGCCAAGTATAAACTTGAAATTCCACGCTATGTAGGCCATAGCTATGAGGAAGACAACATCAGAGGGTGACAGGCCAAAGCCCAATGTTGGATCTAGGAGATATAGGGGCAGAAATATACCCAGCGACCTAAAGGATCCCTCCGAGAAATATACGGCGCCATAACTAGCTGTGAGCATCCTCAAATGTTTCCTTTCCACACTAGGCATGCAAGAACACCAAACGACATATATTTTTGATGATATTAATCGTAAGTATATAATGGTTTGAGGCATCTTTTTCAAAAATCCATAATTAGTATTATTCTCTATGGTATTATACTGGTGAGTATGATGAAGTTTTTTGACAGAGAGCAAGAGTTAAGGGCGTTAAGCCGTGTCTGGGGATCTACCCTGGATGGCAAATTCAACTTAGTGGTTATTAGTGGGAGACGTGGTGTAGGGAAAACGAGGCTGGTTCTGGAGTTCGCGAGGAGGAGTGATGTGCCCCATATATATGTGTTTGTGGATAAGAAGGGTTTGGATGCGACCCTATCAAAGGTCAATAACATGTTGAGGAGAATTCTTGGATCGGGGATCCCATACGCTAGGAGTATAAGGGATCTGCTCCTAATACTTAGGGGTGTATCGGCAAAGAAGCCGGTCATGCTGATATTTGATGAGTTCCAGAACTTCTCACATTTTGACTCGGGGATCTATGCTGAGCTTCAGGAGGTGGTGGATCTCCTGAAGTTCTCTGAGGAACCCGTAAGGGTGGTCGTTGTCGTGATAGGATCTATAGTTGGGATGATGAGGAATATTTTTGAGTCAAGAGAGGCCCCACTATATGGCAGGAAGACCATGGAGATATTCCTCAGACCATTCAGGTTTTGGATGGTAAGGAGGATGCTCAGGGAGCTTGGCTCCAGTGATGAGGAGGAGGTTATAGCCCTATACTCCATACTTGGGGGGATGCCGAAATACTATGATACCCTAGACAGGCTCGGCTTTAGGTTTAGGGTTGAGGATGTACTGGATTATATGTTCGCCCCAGAGTACGCCGCCTGGAAGGCTGTTAGGGGGGAGCTTATAGAGGAGTTCAGGGAGGCCTACCCAACCTATTTTCTGATACTAGAAGCCATCAGCAGGGGGATGTGTACGCCAGAGGAAATATCCTCATATACAGGAATAAAGCAGAACAGCCTCCCAAAGTACCTAGGAGAATTAACCAACTACTTCGAGATCGTTGTTAGGAGATACCCCATAACGGAAGGGCCTAGGAGTAAAAGGGGGAGATACTTTCTCTTCGACCCCTTCTACACATTCTGGTTCAGGTATGTCCACCCAAACATAGATTTCATAGAGATCGGAGACACAGAGACCCTAAAAAGAATAGTTCTCGATGATATCAACCAGCACGTATCAAGGGTCTTCGAAGACATCGCGAGAGACACACTACTAGCAATCAGCGGGAGATTCAACAAGGATTACGGCCTACCACTAATAAACAGGATCGGTGCATGGTGGGACAGAAGGGGAAACGAGATAAATATCGTTGGCATGTATGGAGAGAAAGTCACCCTGGTCGGTGAAATAAAGTACACATCAAAACCAACAACAGCAAGAGAAATAACTAGATTCCTCGAGAAGCTGCACTTTATTAAGGCAAAAAATGCCACCAGAGTCTACATATCTAAGCAAGGATTCACGAGAGGAGCCCTAGAAGCAATGAATGAAGAAGGGGTCATCGGACTAGAATTGAGCGACCTGATAGATATGTGGGAAAGACTCCCCCAATTACAGTAGAACACCAAACATAATAGCCTCTAGAATTTCCACAATAGTGATTACTCAGAACCATCAGATAAAACTAAGCTTCCCATAAAACCCAAAGCACACCCACCAACAAAAACTTCAAAATTAACTACAAATCTAATTTTTTTATCGAATAATCTGGGGCTAATAATGTTTTCCTATGATACTTAAAGCCTTTATGCCATATCCGCCATCTGTTTTCCCAGCAATATTAGGCCTATCTCCATTAGGGGGGCCACATTTATTATACCTAGGAAAAGTAGGATGGAGCCATAGTAACCTATCTTGTACTCGGTATTCCTGAGCATGAGGATTAGGGGGATACCGCATAAGAGTCCTATGAGCGGTTTGCTGTTCGTTATTCTGTCCTGTATTATTCCTTCGACGCCCCCAAGAAGTATTGTTACTAGTATGGATATTGACCATATCGTGAATACTAGGAAGACAAAGCTTCCACTTCCTCCTTTCCCTAGAGATCTGCCGAGGTGCAGAATCCCTATTCCGGCCCCTAGGATGAGTATTGCTATCCATATCATCATTATGCTTAGGGGTTTTGCCTCGACATATATTGCTGATGGGGGGTATAGTACGGCGATTATGAATACTAGAAGTAATAATATACCCAGAATCATGC
>CAZVPA010000006.1:14038-17263 GCA_964628995.1 uncultured Nitrososphaerota archaeon
TCCTCTCCACGACTTCCCTGCGGAGGGGAATCGGCTTCAGTATCCTCCTTAACATATCGTCACCAAAATTAATCCTGATGTTTTCCTCGAAAGCTTTCCTCCTGAAGGGGTCATCAACATCCTGGATGGTCTCATTCCATGCTCTCTGTGCTGCCTCAAAAACTATTTCAAGCCTCTTTCTCTTTGTGAATGATGCATTCATCTTTGTGATTTCTGAGGCCATTAGGCCAGAACTTTTCCCATGAAGTACATCGGCCCAAGAGTCATGGGGAAGCCTAAAACTATATGTCCCCTTATCCCTAGCTAGGTATCGCGTGATGTCCTCGATTGTTGTGTCTGTTATTATGTCCTCAAGCCCTAGGGATGTCTTCAGCCTCCTTTGTTTCGCTATTAGGTATATGTAGTTATAGAGGTCCTGATGAACCATATATTTCCTGAAATCAGTCATGATTAATAGGGTTAGTAGGGCTTCATACCGCTCGGGTCTCCCTCCCAATAGCCTCCATAGGATATCATCAACATAGTCCAGCATTCCTTGGGGGATTCTCTTGGCGAACTCTAAGTTGAGGGGGCCTCCCTTTATCTTTAGTTCCCGGACGACCTGCCATACATATACCGGGAGCCCCTCAGATTTCCCTACTATCATATCTATGGCCTCCAGATCCTCCACCGCTATTGCCTCAGCACTCAAGTACTTATTAAGCATCTCCCTTATCTTCTCATGGCTCATCGGTGGGATCTCCACAATTCTGAAGTACTGGCCTAGGTCAATCCCATATATCCTCCTCACCAGAACTATTTCCTCAGTCCTAGCTGTGGCTATTATCCATCTTGCCCTATTCTTCACGATGGATCTTAGGGCTGACTCATTCATCCTCGTTATATCATCATAGAACAGGACTACACCCCTATCTACATGCTCATTTCCTATCTGGGTGGCTCCCTCAAGTATATAGCCTATACTATAATTCTTTGACAATTCCACTATCACCCTGAACATTATTGCTGTCTTTCCAGTACCAGGCCTGCCAGCGATAAGTATGTTCTCCCCTCTAGAAATACAGTCCAGAGCAATTCTGATCGCGTTCTCCCTAGACTCATCCATAACAAAGGTCTTAGGCAGATAGCTTGGCAGTCTCAGAATGCCCTCTTCACCAAGAAGATCATTTATTGATTGGACAATATTATAGTACATCACACCACCAAACAAACAATTATTAATTATAAATCATATTTAAAAACACTCCAAGGTAAATATGTAGGATATGCAAGAAAAACATATATGGCAGCTGGAAGGAGAAACCAAACAATAGCTATTTTTGGGAGAGTCAATAGCATAGTCTCTCCCTTTTTAAGCCATAATAGTATATTTTTTCAAAAAGAATGGTGTCTTCTATGTTTTTGACAGGATTCTCTCAGCCCCAATAGCAATAACTTTCGATGATGTCGTGCTCCTCCCCGGCCTCTCCGAGGTCGAACCCTAAGAGGCGGATATATCGACATATTTCTCAAGAAACATACGGGTGTCCGTACCAATATATAGCGCCCCAATGGATACAGTCGCCAACGACACAACAGCAATATACATGGCAATGATGGGCGCTATTGGTGTCATACATAGGAACTGCAGTATCGATGAACAAGAGGCAATGATAAGAAGAATAAAGTCCATAGATCCAAAGAAGATAGTCCCCATAGTAGACCCCGATGACCTATTAAAACCTTACCACAGAAATCAGCAGAAAACTGAGAAAGGACATCCAATAATTACCAATTACAACAAAGTCTTGGGGTATCAAAAATTATTGATGGAGGAGGAAGAACTAGTCACCCACAAGAGGGTCGATAATAGAGAAATTTCGCCATTTCGTTAGTGGCCTAAAATAACGACAGGACGCATTGGAGCCAAAAAATAGGCTGGGTTCAGGAAGATATTAGTCGCGATACTATTACATGGAGGAAAATGGAGGTGAAACCCCACGACCTCATAGAGATAGGCACAAGAGAATTCATGGGCACTACAAAGAAAAATAGGGGTAAAATTATCCAATCATTAGTGGCCAAATAAGTCCTCCCCCAATCCAAGGATCAATCCAAAAGCATTCACGTGCTGACTTTTAGATAATCATTACCTCAACATAAAACGAAAAGAGTACTTACTTAGAAAAAAAATAAAGAGTATTGAAGGTTTACGCTATCCCTTCTTCATTACGAGCTTTAGTACGACTACAACAATAATTACTACTGCGACGACCGCTCCAATAATTATACCCAACACAAGCGGGCTGATCCCAGCCTTTATGTTTGTTTCTGTCAAGGTAATATCTATTTTACCGCTCCCTCCCTCATAGTATATCTGCATGCCGAGTAGGAACCCAAGTTTTTTGTCGTAGAAGAACTTTGTCACGAGAGACACACCATAACCTAGATCTTCCTTAACTTTAGCCACTATGGCTGTCCTTTCCTTGTATTCCTCACATTTTATAGAATACTTCTCGTCAACACTGACAATGTCGGCCGTATAATTCCCTATTTTCACGGTATCCCTCTTGGAGACATCAGTAGGTCCCAGCTCTATATGATGACATGATTTAGGTTTTATGAATCTATCTTTTTTGATGTAGATAAAATCATACGACATTCGGTACTTATTCGATTGCCTATAATTTAGTCCTTCAATCGCACACCAATCCTTTTTAGGAGCTCTCTAAATTCCTCAACAGTTCTAACCTTATGGAATTCTTCATATCCGAAGAAGGGCCTTGGTTTGCTTGTGATTATATCTATGGCTGTTCCTATGTCCATTTCTCCACGACTAACCTTTTTGAAGAGCCATACCAGACCACGGGCTGACGCTTCACCACCAAGAGATAGAATCTTATCGATGATAGCATTGTTTCTATCCAGTATCGTCTCAAGATTCGGGATTATCGCATAGAGGTCATCTTCACGTAACCAACTTGAGAATTGTGGGTACTTATCTGTGAGGCTGCGGATATCGTTATCGCTTAAGGTACCACCAAGTATATAGTTGGCCATCTTTTTTAGATCATCTGACACGATCAGTTTGGCCAGTTTACCTATCGCTATCTTTGTCTCTAAACTCACCTCATACATTAATATTAGGAATATCATGTCGGCATTATCACTACTAATAATCCTAAACAATTGAACCACCATCCTGTCCGCAAATAGTGTTTTCAGACGCTCATGGAGAAACCTAGC
>CAZVPA010000006.1:17273-19109 GCA_964628995.1 uncultured Nitrososphaerota archaeon
AGGCATGAAACGTAGAAGTTTCAATAAAGTATTTCCATCAGCAAGCTTGATAAATCTTTCAAGCGTTCTGTCCTCAATCCTATTCAAGACTCCTGAGTCGACCGATAGAAAGTTAATAATCACTTGATAAGGATCTCCGAGCTGTGATAACAACGCGTTAAGTCTCTTGTCCGAGATCCTTGACACAATATATCTCATGAAGCCAACAGATGGAGCACTCTCCTTGATAATATATAGTAATAGTTCATCATCACCCAAGGCTATATCCCGGAACTCTTCGAGATCGAGAACATCCCCCCTCTTACTTAACTGCAACAAGGCATCCTTAGCCAAATATGGGATCATAAGCCTTATGTAGACAATATCAAGACCCATTATGAATTCGGGGGCTTTTTCGAGGCGTCTACTCACCTCCGCAAACTTATCCACATCCTGGTCATGAAGAATCATGAGTATTTCTGGGCAACCAAAACATAACTTTGTTAGTTGTTCCGCAGATAATCTCCTCACACATCTTGGATCCCTACATAGGCACGGCTTACGTTGTGCCACCTGGAACAACACCTCGTCCTCTATGTTTCCAAAGAATTCCCAAAAAACATCAAAAGGAATACGAGTCATAAAATCTATATCTTCGGATAAAGCACGTACTATTTTTTTCAAGATTTCTTCTGGTAGGTCATAAAGGAACTTATGTCTTTGCTTTACAACCTCTATAATTGTTTCCTCAGATAGGTAGGGTAGGAGAGCAGATATAATGTCATCTCCAAGACTTAACAATAATTCTTTTTTGCCAGAAAGCATAGATGCTATTACCTTGGGTATTTCTACGCCCAACTTTCCATTAATAATATCGTTGGCAAACTTCTGATTCTCATTGATGTAAGACACTATATCATCAACAGTAGACAACCTAAGAATATCCAGTATTTCGTTAGATGAGAGATAGGAGAGATATCTTGAGCTCTTATCAACGATAAACTTCTTTGTTTTTGCCGGCAATATCTTAAGTGTCATTCTTCTCAGATCGGCAACGCTAATTTTAAAGAAAGCTTCTGGATCCTTAGTGGTAATCTGTACTAACCGCTGAAGTATCCTATCACTAGCCAAGTCCATGAGTTCATTTATTTTATTATAGCTCTGAGTGAGGTACAGAATAGCATCATCTGATAGCCAGTCCATAATCAATCTTATCTTCTTTGGCTCCAGAAGGGATAATAAATCAGGATTATCACTAATAAAGGATCCCAACTCGCTACCTATCGTGCCAAAAACCTTATCAGTTAGGCACTTAATTATGTCTATCTTAATTTTTTTATGAGGCAAAGTAATAAAGGCCTCTGGATTATCATTTATGAAGGAACATACAACCCTTTTAACCGATTCTACCTTTATTAATGATGGATCACTAGACATAAGCTCGACAATGACCTCAGGGGGCACATGTTCCACTATTTCAGGTCTCATTTTAATGATCTCAACGAGGGTATTAGAAGAGAACATTCCGAGTACATCAGGTTTACTTATGAAGGAACAAATGACTCGATAAACCTCCTCAATCTCAATTAATGATGGTTCAGCATTTAAAGCCGCTATAAGCCCTTCTAATTGTAGATGTTTCACAATTTGAGGCCTCCATCTAATTATCTCTAACACAACCCGAGTCGATGCCTCCTTAACTATTGATGCTAAACGATCCATAGGGATATATTCTACCAAATCAATGCGCTTACTTATGAGACCCATCAATGTTTTGTCATCAATAGATTGGATTATTTCTGGATGCCAGCTAAATACCTTATAAGCGATTTTGATAAATTGCTTATACTTAACGAG
>CAZVPA010000006.1:19119-37314 GCA_964628995.1 uncultured Nitrososphaerota archaeon
ATTACTGGGGCATTCCTTAATTAGGTCATTGTTTATTATAAGGACATCAAGCAGAACACTACTAGGTAATAGCCCTAAGAATTCTGGCCTCCTAGAAATTCCTCTCGCGATAATTTCCTTATCCAGAGAATCAAGTATCGCGGTGAATATATCCTTAGGAATATACGCAAAGAGATCATCATTCGCATTTATAGTGACTACCAAGGTTTCCCTTGGGAGCACATACCACCAAAACTTAGCCTTACGCAATAATGTAGTGACATCCCGTATTGGAGAGACAACTTCCATTATCCTTGAGGAATATAATTTTATTTCCCTGAGATCCCTTTCCCTCAATACCTCTTCTATAACTTGGGGCAATTCGTGGGCGGGTATACCAAGCGATCTAACAGTATTTATTATCTCTGGTATGCTTAACCTCCTTAGTGAATCATAAAATATAGATCTATCCGTTGCCAATAATATACGATAGTAAAATAATGGAAGCCTAAAGGCCTCGATAAGCCCCTCCTTAATGAACATGGCTTCTATTTCTGGGTCCAAGATCGCAAGTCCACGGAGAAACTCTTTCCTTCTTCGCAAAGCTGATATAATATCTCGCTTGGTAACCCTAATATTATAACCCCACGACAACTCCCGGAATTTCGAGTAATTACTTTTAGCAAGATTTATCATATCCAGAAGAATCGAACGCGGAATATCAATTTTTTACTTAAAAAACATTGCTAATTATATACCCACAGGGGCGTCTCAAAAGCAATCATCAAAACACGAAACAACAAACTAGAAAACCAGTGATACCACTAAAAGTAGGCGGGAATAAAAATTCGTCTGCAGGACCAGACATAAGTATGAAGTAGTTGAGCTCGATACATAGAATTTAGAGTCATAGTCATCTATCACAGACAAATAAAGAGTAGTAATGAGTTCGTATATTTCAGGACAACAACAAATATGAAGGACATAGTTCTTCAAGCTCTTTAAGCAATATAGACACTAAGGCTTATGACCAAAGACGTACACTAAGATGGAGCTTTATGCACTTAGTATAATCCTCAATCTAGCTCTCACGTAATAACTTTTGAAGTGGACATCTGTATGTTTTGATGTTTTTGTGTAGGAGTTCTTTCAGGTGGAGGAACTCACCGTTTGGCCATCCCACGAAGTAGAGGTTTACGCCTTCTTTCCTGAGTTCTTCGGTCATTCTGATGTCCATGTCTGTTGGTGGTATGGGTTCTCCATGTATGTGGATTACACAGACAAAGTCTGTTTTTTCTTTGGCTTTTCTTATGGATTCCACTACTGGGTCTAGTGGGATAAAGTCTTTACCGAAGAAGGAGATGTATGAGTATTCTCCGAGGCTCCCCTTCTCCACGAAGTCTCTCTCGGAATCAACAAATGGTGAGGGGGAGGAGTAGAGGACTATGACGACCTCTGCTTTTTCCCTGTAGATTTTCCTGAATACCCTTGCTATGTACTCTGCGATCTTCCTCATGTGGACAGCCCTGGGTTTTGCTACTTTTTCCTGTTGTTTATTTCTTTAGTTCTGCTAGGAGTTCTTTTGCCTCTGGGTCGTCCGTCTTTTCGATATATTCTTGGATTGTGTTTATGGCGTCGGGGATTTTTCCCTGTGCGATTAGTGTTAGGGCTAGGTTCCATAGGGATTGTGGGATCTCGCTTGCTTTTCTGAAGTACTTTTCGGCCTCCCTATATCTCTTGAGTCTATACATTATGACTCCGATATTATAGTATGCCTGTGGGGTCCCTATGTTTTCGAGGAGTCTGATTGTTTCGTTTAGCTCGCTTTCAGATATTGTCTCTATTGTGCCCATAGCTTTTTCTAGTGTTTCCTGTGTTATCATTTGTAGTTCTCTCTGGGTTTTCCTAGCGGTCTCCCTGATTTGCCTGACCTCTGGGAGCTTCTTGTGTGTGTATTCGACGAGTAGTGATTTTGTTACTGGTTTGCCCGTATATGTTTTTGCGGTATCTATAATTTTGTCTATCATTATTCCCCTCCTTCTGAGTTCTGGGATGCTCATTATTTTCATCGCGAAGTAGGCATAGTTGAGCATTGTTGTTGGGTCGCCCCTCTCCCTATACTCCTGCTCCACGAGCTTCCAGCCCTCCACTAATGCCTCTTCTATTATTTTCTTCCTGACCTGGATCGGTGCTATTGTTGTCCGCGTATAGCCTATTATGTTCCCTATTATGTGCTGGGTTTGTCCATTCATTATGTCCGCTATTGCGTCATGGGGGAACCTTAGGGATCCCCTTGAACTATCCCGATATAACAAATGTTTCACTGTTTCATATAGTATCTCGTTCATTTGTTCATTGATTTTGTCTTTTGTGTATTCTGCGGAATTCACATATATCTTGTCTAGGTGTATTTCGTGTGTTTCGTTCCCAGGAATATCATTTAGACATAGTAGCGTTATTATTACCGCGCGGCCCCCATTCACAAGCCTGCCTGCCTCCATAAGGATGTCCGCTAGTATTGAGGCTATATATTCATTCATTTTTGATGGTTTTTCTCTGGCCAGTTCTGGTGTTAGGTTCTGTATTTTTTTGAAGTAGAGTTCCTCCACGAGGAATCTTACATAGTTAGGATTGCCATTAGCCTTTTCCACTATGACGCTCAATGCCTCAGGATTGTACGCTATTTTGAAGTTATTCAGGTACCTAGATACTATCTCCCTCATCTTTTTGTCGGGGATTCTTGGGACATCAATCTTTACAAAATACATACGGACGGCATCTGGTAATAGGTTCCACTCGTAGTCCCTGATGGTTATTAGTAGGTTATTGATCCTTCTCTTCCTCAGTACCTGAATAGCATTCCTGTATGTCCAGAAATTATCCGCAAATAGGTAGTATCCAGATTTGGAGTGTTCGTTAGATATATTTGGTACATCCTCTAGGAATCCAGTATTGGCTATCTTTGAGATCTCTCTCCATATGGCATATAATAGTGTTGTCTTTCCGATTCCTGGTGGCCCAACAAGCGCAACATTTTTTCCAGACAACAAATATTCTACCGCCAACTCCACTATCCGTGTGCGTTCCTCATCTAGGAGTAATACATTCTCAATATAGTTAGGTAGTGCCAGTCTTTCTATGACCTCCATCCTGCTTTCTGGAACAGTGTAGTACCGGACGAACTGCTCTATCTTCTGTATGCCCAAAATAGTGTTATCCACCAAGCTCTTTAGTTCCCTTATATTTGCATCTTCTGGTCTCAGAACCTCTAGTTGTGATAGGGCATCGGATAGGTGTATTGATTCCCTACCAGACAGCTCGCTGATTGCGTCAATAATGGTTTCTCTGAGGAGTTCTCTTGTGGACACATCACCAAGAACATCAAGAACAATACCCTCCATCAGCCTGACGAATTCTTCATTCCTAGCATTCTTTTTCATGTACTCTATGAACTCCTCCTTGCTTCTTTTGGCATCCTCTGGGATCTTTTCCAACCTCTTATTAACTTTCCCAACGACCTTATCGCTTATGTGTTCGAATAGTTTTTCGAATAGGACCTGTAGGGCTATTACCCCACCAAGAATAAGTGTGCTCTTTGCGTCTACCAGTATCTTCAGTAGCATTTTGAAGGACTCGATTATGTTCTTCTTGATGGACATCCATATCACCATACTATGAATTCTTTTGGTTTATATTTCTCCAGGATTCTCTGTATTTTCTTCATTGGGAACATCACTGGTATTGTGAGCCGTGTCTTCCTTTTATTCTTATGCTGGTCCCTATATATTATCTCTACCTCCAAGATGCTGTTGTCTCTAACCTTGGTTAGTTCCAGCATTATTGGTTCGCCTTTAGTGATGCTATCCATTGGGGGGATATGTTTTCTGGATACCTTAGCGTTCTTGGCGTTGACATGTATTCCGATTATCTCTCCCACTATGGGGGCCGCCTCTCTGAGGATGTCCACTCCAACCAGTATTTCTACGCCCTTATCCGTATAGTAGAAATCCGCTATCTCGACATTGAATACTTTGTCTGGATCAACATATCTAGAAAATATCCTAAGTGTTGCCACCTGACTCATCTTTATGCCGTCCTCATCCTCATAGATTATCTCTACTGGTACCTCCCCATGGATCTCTGAGAGAGCCATTAGTTTAACCCTCATCTCAGCACGCGACATTGGCCTCACATGGGAGGGGTCAATAACCTTAGCGTCAAGGTATTGTGGGGATTTTATACCCAGAATCTTGGCGGCGCCCCTACCTTTGTTCACCACACCAACACGTACTGTCCTCTCATATCCTATTGGTACCACAAAATCCTCGCTTTGGTAAAATTCCAGCTTGGGGGCATAGTGATAAGCCCTAAATTGTTTCTCACTGATCACACCTATTAGTCTATCCCCAGAGAAAATCCTTATGGGGCCCAAGGAGAAGACTTTCTGGCTTGGAACCACCCTGAGGATGAACCTGTTTATACCACTACTAAGGACAACATGAGGGATGAAGTGCTCATCTATCCGTGGCTCATAGAGCAGACCACTATACTCTATGGATAAATTAACACTCCTCTCTCTAGAGGTCTTGATGATTAGTGGTATCGCTACCTCCTCACCCATCCGAGGGTCACTAAGTGGCTCACCAATGTTGCCATCCACATCCGAATATACAGAAAGACTGTATTTTTGGCTATGGAGAATCCTCGGTTCCTCTCTCCAAGGAGGATCATACACTATTTCGACAAGTAGGTCTATGGTTTCCATTTTGGTTGGTGAAACCAAGAACTGTATTGCCCCCTGGTCCCAGATAGATATGGGGATCTCTATGCTCCTATTGACCCTATCACCATATGACAACACTGCATCATTGGTACTTATCCTTATTTTTCCGATCACGGGGGATATTCTGGTGTCTATTTTGACCTCCACCATGTCCCCCTCGATATGTACCCTATCGGGACCAATACCTATGTGGATCTCGGGCTCTATAGAATACTCCCTTATGAGTCTATCCACCCTATTTCTGAGAGAAATACTCTTGCTACGGATCTCGGACAGTACTCTAGCATATTCTCTAGGTGGAGCAATACGTTCCGATAGGCGTATCAGATTGTCCAGTTCGTTAAGTAGTTCTATCCATTTGACGGAGCCAAGAGACCTCGGTGGGTCTATCTCCATTACTCTAGCCTCCAGCTCTGCGACACGGTCAATAAGTTTCTTTATGATTTCTCCACTATCCCGTATCTCCGTCCTGAGTATGTTTATATAATAGTTATGGATATCTGAGGAGAACACAAGCAGTACCCCATCCCTATAATATACGCTCTGGATCTCCCCACTAATGTCCATGGATTCGACATAATCCGCTATTATGGTTTTGTCCTTCCTAGCGAGTCTGATTATGTGTAGATCCCCACCATATGCGAAAAAAACTTCATGTTTGCCATCATTATCAATATCACCATAGCCAAGACAATACCCCCCGAGGAGAATATTTTTGATATCACCCCGACACTTGATATTTCTCTCAAAATCCAGTAGTCTACGTTTGGATGTATCATAGATATATGTCCTCCCAGTGGCATCTATGAAAATTATTTCCTCAACACCATCAAAGTCTATGTCGATTGTGGAGTATGAGAGTATTGGTTTGTCATGGATCTGCCTACATTGGCCATCAGCACCCAGCAGACATATCCCCCTAGAACGAGAAATCACTAGTAGGTAATCACCCATCAGTTGGACATATATGGCATCCCTAAGGAATAGTGGTTTTTTGAATGTCCTATACCTGTTACTTTTGAGGAGCCAGACAACATACTCTGTCTTCTTGTCCATTATTATGGTGCCTGGGCAATAATATGTGTCTACTATGCCCTCCCCAATATGTCTAACTTCCCTAGAAAAAACATCGATAACTCTTGAGCCGACAAGGATCTCATCCCTCCCATCCCGGTCAATATCCAAGGTGTAGACATTAGCACTCTTCCCGATTGGCTCTTCAAAACCAATGATTTTTTCTACCCTACAGTCCATGCCAATCTCATATACCCCATGCGTCCCCAGTGCAATTATTGTCGGACCACCCAAACCAAAAAAGTCTCCCAACAAAACATCCAGTATCCTATCCATGGATTTTCCTATAGTACACATGGTAGCCATCATCATATACCACTAGGACCAGCCGATAGTATCCAGTATCTTTCTACTAGGCACCCTTAATAGCTTCCCAATGTTTTCAGCACCAAGTTCACCAATAATAGTATCAACATATTCAGGCTTTGTGTTCCTCAATATTATTTCGAGCAAAAGGCCAGCATAGGGCAGAAGGTCAGCATAATCACTACTACCCAGAGCCTGCCCGACCACACGTATATGGAAACTCCTAGATGCCCTTACTATGTCATCCACATATTTTAGTGTCCTAGTTCTCAATGACAACCAGACTATCATCAGGTCTATGAATATTACTGCTGGAGAACCAGCATACATTTCTGGACTCTCCGAAACAAATTTGGAGAACTTCTTAGCCAACATATCAACAAGGCCCCTAATATGCTCCCGTGGCTGCCTAATTATCATATCCTTATGCCAGCGCAATAGCTCGTATATCTTCTCGACGTCCTCAAGGGTCTTCATTTTGTTCTTCTTTACCTGCTTTATTATGTCCTTCATCTCCATCATTCCTCCCCACCCACCTCCGCTTTAGATAACACAATTTTGTCAAGCTTCGTAAACATTTTTTGATCAACTCTATCCCTAAATCTCCTATCTAGGTATAGCGAGAAATAGTCTGTTGATGTCTCATGTATTGAAGCCAGATATCTATATGCCTCATCCAATCTACCACGCGCCATAAGTTTTCTTATGATGACACTGCCTACTGGATATATTTTCTTGTCCCTAAGCCTAGACAATAACCTACGCAGAACAATCCATGTCTCATCTCTTACCTCATCCCTAAGCATACACATGATTATCCTGTAGGCCTCATAGTGGTGCCCAGATCTGATTAGCTTATCCAGCAGGCTCTCAAGGAGATTTATGTCCTTCCTAATCAAGCCGACAACATCCCTGAGTACTTCAACACCATACATGTCCTCGATTAATACAAGCTCCACCAGTGCTCTCGTTAGCCTATGTTCCTTGAATATGGATTTTAGCCTGTCAACGAGTTCCCTGAGGATATCCTCCGCACCAACATGTCTCCCTGGTAGTAATATCGCTATGATATATCTCACTATGACGAAAACTCTCCCATAGGTCTTACTGTCTAACAGACTAAAGATTTTTCTGATGAAGCTGAGGACATATTTGTTATCTCCCTCTTCGAGGCTATCAAAAATTATATCGTAGTGTAGTTTTAGTGGTTCCCTGTGGAGAATATCCTTGACGATGTCTGGGAACACCCTAAGCAGATTATTGCTTGCTTCCTTATCAAGCATCGGGATGTTTCTCGTGAAGACCCCTAGCAATGCCTTGTCCTCTTGTAGGGTTCTTAGGAACCGCTCATCACGCAGGAATATTGAGCCGTCCCCCGTCTTCTCAACATAACTTCTGAGGAACTGTTTGAGGTCTGACTCATCAAAATATGTGCTGAAGGCATCATAGTTCTTGAGGACAAACGCCATTGCCTCCGCATCTCCGAGGATCCTACTCCTTAATTCATCCCAACCAGCATATCTACCCAATAGCTGAACTAGACTCCTATCCCTAAGCACGCTCCCTATGTCGGTGACCCGTCTTATAAAGGAGTGGGCAAGCATATCCAGATGTTCTTTGACGGGGTCAGGCAATGTATCATGGGCCTTTATAATCCTCCCAACCAGGCTGGTGGATGTACTCAATATTTTTTCTAGTAGTAGATCAATGCTACTATATTTGTCTAGTAGTGATACGAATTTTGTGTCAATACAGAGCCTATATAGGTGATCCTCATCAAACTTTAGTGTTTTGAGAATACCAATATATCTTTTGGCATCATCCTCCGTGACTATCTGGGGATCCTTTAGGAGATACGCTATGCCCCTCAGCCATATGTTGGTGGTAATAATGGATTTGTCCGTTGTCTCGAGGAGCACTTTTATGTATACATCACCATAACCTGATTGTACGGCATGACTCAATACTTTTCTTGGGGCATATGGCGCAACATCAAGCAGTACTCTCTTCCTATAGTATTTGTCGGAGATATATTTTAGGAGACGCAGACACATATCGAAATTCTTGGTGAGTTGTAGGAGCCTACGTATGAGCTCATACCTATTAGCGTCCTCCGATATCTTCCTAATGACAGTATCCACCAAACTATAATCTTTTCTAGCAATTATGTTCTCGAGGATCCTATCAATATATATGCTCGGAACCTCCGTAGAGCTCTGTATTACCTCCACAAATTTCCCATACCAGAAATCAGCATCAATACCAAACCTCCTTGATATATCGAGTAGCTCGAAAAGAGTGGCAAATCTCTCCTCTGTGGGTAGCCGAGGGGACTCCCTAATAAATATGAGCCTACGCCTATAATACCTAGCAAGTTCCTGTAGGTCGTCAGCCCCGGAGATCATATTTCTATCATCAAGATCCCTCAGCCAAGCAATAAATGTTGAGAGCTCATCCGGATCCCCCAATAGTTCCTCTAGGAGCCTAGAAAACTCGGTCTCGCCAACGGTCAGGCTACTATACATGATCTTATCGCCCTGCCCCATGAATGCATACCCAGAGATAGACTTCGGAACCAAAATGAGGTTTGAATATACTGCCTTCTCTGGGTCGCTGGCGAGTGTATAGACCCGAATACTTCTCCTGATACATCTCGGGAGCAACTCATATAGTGCCGTGACAAACAGATCCATATGGGAGTCTCCTGGGAGAATAATGTATACTCTACGGCCATCAAGATTCAGAACCATGTCGATCACTTTGGTCCTCCCCCTAAGTAGGCCAAAATCTGTCGGCACATCAACATCCCTATATTGATTCAGATCAATACTGGGTATGGATCCATCACTAGGATGCGCCGTTGGGCTCTCAAAGAATGGGAATAATTTGAATGGGTTATAGCCTATTATTGAGAACTCATCATCAGTCAGTAAAAGCACGTGGGCGTTATACCTATTCGGCCGGCCAACTTCATCAACACCCATATACCTCACGTGAATGATGGCCCAGTACTCATTATACCTAATCACTCTAAACAGCCCCTTGCCGAGTCCCTTATTCCACACATCTGGCCGCAGGTTCCTATGTGCTGGATACACCTTAGGTAGGGTATTGAGCTTAAAGAACATTATGTCCTGCTCGGAGAGCCCAGGGGAGGAAGCGATAACATCAACACCATAGTGTGGTTTTCTATCAACAATTATTTGATATACCATCAAATATCGCCTCAACTCAACATACTAGCAACATTTACTGCTAATACTAATATATCAAATGATTTTTAAATGCCAATATGGATATTTCTAACGGCCAAGCAATATGATGTTATGGGGAAAATAACGAAGATAATCTTACAAAAATATTATGGTGCTTCCTTTATAATGTTGCTGGAACTCCACCAGTACTAGGCTATAATTACTTATTGCGTCTCGTTAATCACCCACAAAACTAGGAGGAATACTCATATGACTAAAAAATGAATAATGATAAACCAGCTAGCGACCAAGCGCTTTGTTCACGGCATCAACAGATTCTTGTGGGGATTTTACATGTTTAAACACCATCACATCAAATGGCCTAGTCCTAGCAAAAATAATCTCCAGAGCCTCCCTGACGCTATATTCCCCAGAATGAACCTTCTTGGCGAGCCAGAGTAGGGCCTCCTCAGACACCCTACCACCAACACTCAACAACCGATCAATAGCCCTAGGATACCTATCAAGAACCCTCTCCGTCAAACCAAACACAATACCCAAATCCTCCTCACGCAAAACACTCACAATAACAGGATACCTCACAATAATCCTGCGGAGAACATCAGGAGAGACAGACCCAGACTCAAAAACATAACGACTAATCTCCACGAACTCGCCGCTAAGCATACCTGAGACCCTAGCAAGGGCAACGAAGGCATCCGGACTATCCATAGCCAAAAGCAATAAGAAAATCATGTTGGCATTCCTGTCCGACAAAACATTAAGAAGCTCATCAACAAGCCCATCCCCATACGCATCATGGAGAACATCAAAAATATCTCTCCACAACTCCAAAGGAAAAACATCAAGATTCTCCAATATGTCCTTGGCGGCCGTATTCTTGATAATCCTAATAAAGCAGTCCCTAGGAATCCAGCCATAGATCTTTGAGCCGACCACACGCTTCACAAAATCCAAACTACAAAGAGCACTAATACTCCTAATATACTTCAGGAATTTCTCCTTGCCGCAATTCTCGAGAAAACCCACCAATATATCGCGACCAATATATTTGTGATACCTCAACACAACATCAGGCAACTTCTGAAGTAAATATTGAGCCAGCTGATCATTACTAAGCAGTTCGGGTCTTGAAATTACCATATCCCTTAATGTATCGATGGATACATGCTTGATGACCCTCAAAAGAGACCCAGCGTCAATCCTCGATAAGATATTCTCATTACCAACAATATAGTTCCCAATTATCCCTACTGCTCCATTACTCAGATACTTGATGATTGATGGCCTCCTGGAGACAACATAAACATATTTCTCAACACCCAAGTACTCCAAAACAACAGCGAGCTCATGATCCTCAAGCGAAAAAAGAATGGATCTGGAAGCATACTTAGAAATCAAAGACCTGAAAGATCCTCTAGAATCAGCACAAGCCAGCCTGTAAATTATTTTTGGTTTCTGTTCAACTAACCGAGCAAATCTTTCCTCATCAAGCTTGGAGACAGTAGAGACAAGAACGTCATCACTAAGCGAATCGATTCTCGCATCGGATAGGCTATACAAAAGCAATGGATCCCTAAGAACAGCCCTCTCAACTAATGACAGAGGAGCGTAATCTAGGACCCTCCTAACACACCAACCTAACTGCCCACTAGCAAGAAAAACATTAATGATATGGCTACAAAACTCCTCACAACAAAGCTTCCTATACCTCCTAAGAAGCCTAACAGTATCATCAACAGAAAGCCTATCAAGAATCCAAGGTTTCCTACCCAACAAATCCAAGACAACATCCTCATCATACTCCAACAAAACACTCAGAATATCTCCACTATCCAAAATACTTCGCGACACTAACAAACAAATCGGGGTACTCTATCAAAGCACTACGAATACAGTCAAAACTAACCCTAGAAATAAGGGAGGGATCACTCCACAAAACATCAATAATAACCTCATCAGGAGCACCTACAGCAACAAGAACAGATCCGTCCAATACGCCATCCTCAACTAATCGTCTGGCAGTGGATGGATCAAGACAACCAGCAAGTTCATGTCTGGCACTAACATACCTCTTAATCCAAGAATAATCCAATGACTTACAAACATGGCAGAAAATCTTCTTAGGAATAATACTTATGAATCTCTCATCCTCCAACACCTTAGGATAGTGCTTTGCGAAGGCCCAAAACCATTCATAGCCAGCAAAATTATCGACAACCAAGTTCATCCTATATAAGCGACCAAGAATAGTCCTAGAGGCCATAGGCCAATAGTGCTCAGGAAAACCCCTAACCCAAACATCAACAACACGAACAGCAAGATCCTTACGGCCCCTATCAACAAGAGAAGCAACAATACTCGTCAGTAGCTCGATATCAACACGCTGAACAATATTAATCTCCCCAGAAACAATAGCATCAACAAAATCATCAACGGTAACAAGCCCAACATACTTCTTAAGGTAATCTAGAGCATCAAGAACATTATAAACCAACAAGGGGGCGACTCTACTGGGACGACTTAGAGCATCAAAAAAGAGCCTCTTCGGAACAGCAATTCCAAGCCTACAAATAGAACTAAAATACTTTCTAGGATTCCTACGCAGATTTTCATAAACACTACGAAGGGCAAACTCTGGAACACCAAGAACACCGGCAACATGAGGAATAGCCCCACTATTTATCAGACCAACCAAGAACCATACAGTTCGTTCATCCAGCCTAGTGGGTCTGAGACCCAAAGCCAAAATACGCTGAACTAGGAAGCCCTTGAGTGACCCGTACCTCCAAAAAGGTAGCCCCCCAAGATAGGTGGATACGACCCGAAAATATCGTGAGTATTTTCCATGGAACTTCAGAAAGCCCCATCCACTTATCTTTTCAAGCCTATAATGAGGCCAATAATTAGAATTGATGTTGTCTGGATATTCGAACCCTAGGGCTTGGATATCAACAAAGTCAAAATAGATACAGGAAGCCAGTACCCAAAAGACGACAATACTAGAAAATAGGTCAAGAACAGATAATAGTATTAGGTTTAATAACCCCATAACTAAGACTGGTAGTAGGCCTAGTGGCCCCCATATCATCACTATAAGTATAAGCGGTAGTGCCATAAGTAAAACAGATAGCATTATTAGTCTATCTAAACTGAATTCTTCTATCAACACCAATAACAACATCAACAGTAAGGATGTAAGTCCAAGTGCTGAGAATAGTCCAAATATCATTAGACCCAATACCAACAATAGCTTCGCCAACATTTCCCTACTCTTTGTTGGTTTCTTAATATACAGTATTGCCCCGAGCAGTACTGACATTATGGCTATATATGCTGATCCTACCATGCCATATATGGTTTCTCCCAATGTTATCAGTGGCCCAGTCTTAGGTAACTGATCTGATCGTTGTAGTATTGGTATTATCTCCAAATGTAGAACCACTAGTATCCATATTGTTGCCACTATTAGTGGTGCTAGTGTCAGTAGTCTTAGTCCCACCTGATCCAGCCTTGTCGGGTCCCGTGTTCTTATAGCTATAATTTTTATGTGGTACTTTATTAGATAGTATGATGCAATTATCGCTACCGGGAATAGTATATGTACTATGGTATGCATCGTTTTACCCTAATTTATGATAAAAATATCTTATATACCATTAACTGTGACTAGGGTTATGGCTATCCTTTGCTGGTCTATTCTGAGGTAATAAGCTGTCTTATCTCTTCTGGACGGATTGCTCTGATTTTTCCTGCCTATACCGTTTTTTGTTTATTGTTTGGAGCACCAACAGGTCTATTGTTTTTATGATTGCTGTATCTGTCGTAATTATAATAATTTTGTCGAATGTGTCATAGTTCGCTATTGCTAGGGCTACTATTTTTTCATCATATTTATTGAATTTAATGCTTTTTGAGTAGTGATGTATTGTGTCTATAATATTACCTATGGATTTGTGGCTGTAGATATGGTAATATAGATTCTCTTTGAGTTGTATATTCTTGCAATGTTTTCTTGTTTTTGTTAATCTATATCCGATTATTTGTGTCAGCCGACTTAGCCGTTGTTTGCTCATATATTCTTTGATAAGGTGGGTTGATAAAAGTATGACTATCCTGTATTGTTGGGCTAGGGCTAGTAATTCTTCTTTTTTTATTTGCTCTAGGGCTTTTGTATCTACGATTATTCCTACCTGCAGTTTGTCCGCCTTCCCGATTTAGAATAGTTGCATTGTTGCTTCCTGTGAGTCTGGGATAGTGTCCATAGATCCATCCTCATAGATTTTTATTTGCTTTGCCTGTGTCCAAGGATCCTCTTTGGTTCTCAACAGATAATATATTCTTATGTGCTCTGGCTTTAATATTTTTTCTTCCACAAGTTTTGTAAGTGTGAGTAGGATTATCTCAGAGTGTGTCGTCATAACGAGGGTTATATTTTTTTCAAGGCTAGTCTTTGCCATATGTTTTACTAATTTTATCTGAAGTAATGGGTTTTTATTATTTTCGGGTTCCTCAATAACCACCAGACTATTGTTCGGGATTCTGTCAATTAGTGGTCTTATTAATAGTATATCCAGCGCACCCTCAGGCGCACTTTCAATAGAGGAGCGAACTCCTGGCAGGAATGGATCCTCGATATAGTACTCCACCATCCATATTAGTGGTGATCTGAATATAAACAAATTTCCCACATCCTCTGAGTACCTGATCGCGGGTTGTTCAATGAGGCCATGAATAGCACGCACATAGTCCCCTAGGAACATCGGTAGTGGTGGCAGTAAAGGCGTCTCTGTGAGGATTTTTCTCACGATATCGAGCATCCAACCCATAGTAGAAAGCATATCCCTTGGGGTTTCCTTTAAAAACTTATTAATGAAATTGGCTGCCTCGAAGAGTCCTATTCTCTTGGACGGTAGCAGATATGATTCTACCCACGGACTCTTTTCGGGAATAATAATGTTTGAGGAGTTATTGTGATCATAACAAAAATAATCATCCCCTATGTTTATCTCAATAGGAAAATATCGTTTGGTACCATCAAAACGTGCCAGTTCTTTGATAGGTAGACCATAAAGGTTTTTGGATAACAAGCTAATGTCGTACTTTTTAGATAATTTAGAGAAGAAATAGATGGCATAAGCAACGCTTGACTTTCCCGTGGAATTTCGTCCTATAAAAACATTTATTAGCGATAAATCAAGTGATAAATCCTCTATGCATCGCCAATTCCTGATTCTTAATAGCAACCCTAATGCACCAAAATTCCATTATACAAATACTCAAAAAACTATAAAATATCACGCCTTACAGCTCATTGACGGGGATTGCTCGATGACTCCAAAGGAGGTCCAGCATTAGCCTTAATAAAAATTATGTTAATGTTTTTATGACTTCCATAGATTAACACATTTGATGCTACTTCTTGGTGTTTTTTAGGTACTTCCTGATTATGCCCTCAACTAGGCTTTCTGAGACATACATTATGTCTGGGAGCTTCCTTAGTAGTTCTGCTCCCTGCTGTTTTGAGATCATACCTTTCTTTGTTGCGTAGATTATGATCCCGATAGTCCCCATGACTGGGACTCCATGTATTGTTGCGAATTCTCTGGCTTTTTTCTCGTCTGCGAGGAGAAGCCCTCCACTGAGTCGGGCTAGTGATACGGCCTCGATCTCGCCTTCATCAAGACCATAGAGTATCCCCCTATGTTTGAGTTCTGGATCAGGTCTGTGTGGGATCACGATTATCCATCCTTCTTCAATGCAACTTTCGATTATTTCTGCGTCCTTATACCCCTTCTCCTTACCCACAATGACCGCTTCTTCGAAAACTTTTTTTGTTATATAGATAGACCCAAAGAGCTGTTTTAGTATTTTGAGTTTTTCCAGTTTGGCTATATGTATGAGCGGCCCAGTATTGCTAACCACCAGCATTGGTATCAATACTCCATCCTGTCTCTTCCTTGTCGATGGGGAATACTACCCCGTGTTTTTTCATCTCCTCTAGGAACGCCCTATAGTCCATCCCAGCAATCCTAGCAGCAAGACCAACAGAAACCTCCCCCCTCCTCAAAAGCTCAAGCGCAAAGGCTATTCTCTCCTCAAGCTTTGGGGTAATCCCTGATTTGTCTAACTCTACAATAATCATTAGGTCTTTCTCTATCTCTTCCTTGTCAAGAGGGAATACTACCCCGTGTTTTTTCATCTCCTCTAGGAACGCCCTATAGTCCATCCCAGCAATCCTAGCAGCAAGACCAACAGAAACCTCCCCCCTCCTCAAAAGCTCAAGCGCAAAATTGATCATATCACGCTGTGTCGTCAGTACTATGACTTTTACTTTTGCACCATTCCGTATTGGGATTTTCCTAGATAATTTTAGGACACCATCCTCATATATGGCGTCAGCCTCACAGATCATCGTTATCATCACATGACACTATCAAAAAGTTAAAAGAAAAGGCTATTTATTAATTTCCAATTCCCAAGCATTCTTAGGACCCCCTTTCTACACTACACCATCCTTCCCTGTGTGGGGGCAATATTCAGCAATCAGAGTCTATAGGCCTATGCGATACATTATGGAGCATTATTTGGTATCATTGAATTACATTAAATGTGTCCGTATTCTCACTTATTATATTTAACTTTTTAATTGTTTATATGGGAATTATCATTCGGTGTGAATGATGGTTACCCGGATCGGTCTGATCGGCCTCTCAGGTGTTGGTAAGACGACATATATCGCGATAATTATTGGACATCTACTAAACCCATTACGTGTAAGGGTAATAGAACCCATCAGGCCCGAACTTTTAGAGTCTATCGATTTCTCCTTCGAATCAGGTACTGAGGCCTTCTGGGCTGAGGGTATTGCGTCCATCGTTGATATGATGCTTGAGGGGACACCAGTAGTTGCTAGTGAGATATCCAAGGGTTTGAAAGAGTTGAGGGTTACTATAAAGGTTGATTCCCCTGAGGGGACATTAACTTCGGAGATTAGTTTTGGTGATTTTAGTGGTGAGGTTTTCACCACAATAGTTGATCCAGTACTACAGAGCATGATTGAGGAGAGTCCGCCACCAAGCTTCAAGAATGCCTTCCTATCCACATTAGAGCGTATGTTTGGTCCTACTCCAGCAGATCCAGCCATAGCAAAGGGATTGGAAATTGTAAGAAAGTTTGTCTCTGGGATGTATGACGGCATAATAATGCTTCTTGATCCCGTAAATGTTAAGAATGTCTCACAGGTAAGACTATTCTACTTACTGAAAGCCGTCGGCGAGAGTGTTAGTGGAAGACGGATCCCGGTTATTGTTCTATTCACAAAATCATTAACCTATGGCATTGTTAATATCCCGAGGGATATTGAAAAACGTGACCACGTACAGATCAGGAACATATATATGGGGTTGCTGGATATCGCGAAGACAAGATTTAGGGGGCTCTGTAACCTTCTATATGGCAAACTTGTGAGGGGTGGGGAGTACGACCTCATCTCTGTCCATTTCTATGATGCGTACCTACATGCTAAAGATAGTGCCCCAGCAGTGATGTATGACCCACAGCAAAAGGTCAAGTATATTGTTAGTTTCGCCCCCTACGCCCCCCTATTATCGCTCATATATACACTCAATGGTCTTGATCCAAAACATATCTACTGAGCTCAGTAATTTTGTTGGTGATAAGGATATCTGATGACAGAATAAGGCTTGTACTTACTGGTGTTGCTGGTGCTGGGAAGACCGTCCTGGCATTAACATACTTCGCATTGGGACTCAGGCCGGATGAATCCAACTACAGGATAGTGGATATTTATCCACCAGCATTTGCCCTAAAGTTTGCCAAGTGGCTGGACGACCTAAATGAGGGTACACCACCACCAGCAACAATAGGCTATGAAGAAATAACGATAGTGGCTGAGTATAGGGGAGTGCCTATCACGACAACATTCAGATCGATGAGTGGAGAACTCATCGCCATACTGGGGAAGGACCATTCCGAGGAATACCTAAAGTACCTATCAAGAACAAACAAACAACTACGAGAAATCATAGAATACATAATGTACCGTTCGGACATGCTTATCCTAGCATATGACCCCACAGCCTTCAGGTTCAACCCACACGGGAAAAATTTTGAGGAACAATTCATCCAGACAAAAGAGAGCATACAGCAATCCCGAGTCCTCGCAAACCTACTATTGGCACTATACTTCAGGAGAAGCAAAAAGAGACTATTTGGAAGAGTAGAGAAGATAGATACCCCAGTATGTGTAGCAATAACAAAAACAGACCTCTTCCCAAACATACGGACAGAACCACTAGAATGGCTAAGAACAGTGGACGGCCTACTATTAGGGATCCTAAAGAATAGATATAAGAAATGGAAAATCGCCCCAATAGCGGCATATGAGAAAGCAAGAAAAATAGGAGACAAAGGATATGTCCCAGAAAACGGAATAAAGCCCTACGGAGTACTAGAAATACTGGACTACATAGTGGGAATATTCCACAAAAAATAGAGATCTCAAGGAGGAGTGACATCACATGAAAAACATTAGAAGGCACAGACAATGAAGAACAAAGAGACACACGGCAGACCACCCGAGGAAAAACATGAAAACCTACAATTAGCAACACCCGACAGCGCCAATCCCAACATGATACATTCTTCCCCCAACAAAAAACGTGTAGAACCCTCCACCCAGATACAACAAATTAAATTTTATGTGAGCGATCAGGAGCATTATCGGTGAGTAATCAGTTTTATCCTTTTATTCAATCTCTTATCCTTTTTATAATCTTTTTGGATTATAAACTATTTGGGTGATACAATATATGG